>NZ_QJUE01000005.1:0-300000 GCF_003208055.1 Prochlorococcus marinus XMU1408 | reverse complement strand
GGCTGAGTTAACTCACAAAAGACGTATATCTGCCTTGGGACCAGGTGGCTTAACTCGTGAAAGAGCTGGGTTTGCTGTTAGGGATATTCATCCATCTCATTATGGAAGACTTTGTCCAATTGAAACTCCTGAAGGTCCAAATGCAGGTCTTATAAATTCATTAGCTACTCACGCAAGAGTTAATGAATATGGTTTTATTGAGACACCTTTCTGGAAAGTAGATAATGGAAGATTAATTAAAGAAGGAGATCCTATTTATTTATCTGCGGATTTAGAAGATGAGTGCAGGGTTGCCCCTGGTGATGTGGCTACTGACGAAGAAGGAAAAATATTGACAGAACTTGTTCCAGTTAGGTATCGACAAGACTTTGAAACTGTTCCACCCGAGCAAGTTGATTATGTCCAACTTTCACCTGTGCAGGTTATTTCAGTAGCGGCATCTTTAATTCCATTTATTGAACATGATGATGCGAACCGAGCTTTGATGGGTTCCAACATGCAAAGACAAGCAGTTCCTCTTTTGCGTCCAGAAAGACCTCTTGTTGGGACTGGTCTAGAAACTCAAGTTGCTAGAGATTCTGGAATGGTTCCAATTTCAAAAGTTAATGGAACAGTAACTTATGTCGATGCGAATGCAATTGTCGTTACTGATGAAGAAGGAAATGACCATACTCATTACTTACAAAAATATCAGAGGTCTAATCAAGATACGTGTTTAAATCATAGGCCTATAGTTATGAACGGTGATCAAGTTATTGTTGGCCAAGTATTAGCAGATGGATCAGCATGTGAGGGAGGAGAAATAGCCCTTGGTCAAAATGTTTTAATTGCATATATGCCATGGGAAGGCTACAACTATGAAGATGCAATTCTGGTTAGCGAAAGATTAGTTACAGATGATCTATATACTTCAGTGCATATAGAAAAATATGAAATTGAAGCTCGTCAAACAAAACTAGGTCCAGAAGAAATAACAAGGGAGATACCAAATGTCTCAGAAGAAAGTCTTGGAAATCTTGATGAGATGGGGATTATCAGAATAGGAGCTTTTGTTGAGAGTGGAGACATTCTTGTTGGAAAAGTAACTCCCAAAGGAGAATCAGATCAACCACCAGAGGAAAAACTTTTAAGGGCTATTTTTGGAGAAAAAGCAAGAGATGTTAGAGATAACTCTCTTCGAGTCCCCTCTACTGAGAGAGGTCGAGTAGTTGATGTCAGAATCTATACAAGAGAACAAGGTGATGAACTACCACCTGGAGCTAACATGGTTGTAAGAGTCTATGTGGCTCAACGTAGAAAGATTCAAGTTGGGGATAAAATGGCTGGTAGGCATGGTAACAAAGGAATTATTAGTAGAATCCTTCCAAGAGAGGATATGCCTTATCTCCCTGATGGAACACCTGTAGACATATGCCTTAACCCATTAGGAGTTCCAAGTCGAATGAATGTGGGACAAGTATTTGAACTCTTGATGGGATGGGCGGCTTCCAACTTGAATTGTCGCGTAAAAGTCGTCCCATTCGATGAGATGTATGGACCAGAGATGTCTAATCAGACTGTTCAAGCTTACTTAAAAGAAGCTGCGAAGCAGCCAGGGAAATCATGGGTTTTTAACCCTGAGGACCCTGGTAAGTTGCTTCTAACAGATGGTCGAACTGGTGAGCCTTTTGATCAACCAGTTGCAGTTGGCTATGCCCATTTCCTTAAACTTGTCCATCTAGTTGACGATAAAATTCATGCTCGATCTACAGGACCTTATTCTTTGGTAACTCAGCAACCTCTTGGTGGTAAGGCTCAGCAGGGAGGTCAGAGATTGGGAGAAATGGAAGTATGGGCGCTAGAGGCTTACGGAGCAGCATATACATTGCAAGAACTCTTAACTGTGAAGTCTGATGATATGCAGGGTAGGAACGAAGCTCTTAATTCCATAGTTAAAGGTAAACCAATCCCAAGGCCTGGGACGCCAGAATCTTTCAAAGTTTTGATGAGAGAACTTCAGTCATTGGGATTAGATATTGGAGTTTATACAGATGATGGGAAAGAGGTTGATCTAATGCAAGATGTGAATCCTCGAAGAAGCACGCCAAGTAGACCTACCTATGAATCATTAGGTAAAGAGTACGAGGAGTAATCGACTCAATCTGAACACTCATCAAAACACCCTAATTTCTCATGACCAATAGCAATCTACGCACAGAAAATCATTTTGATTACGTCAAAATTAAATTAGCTTCACCTGAAAGAGTAATGGAATGGGGGCAAAGAACTTTGCCCAACGGTCAGGTTGTAGGTGAAGTTACAAAGCCTGAAACAATTAATTATCGAACGTTGAAGCCAGAGATGGATGGATTGTTTTGTGAAAAGATTTTTGGTCCATCAAAAGATTGGGAATGTCATTGTGGGAAATATAAAAGAGTCAGACATCGTGGAATTGTTTGTGAAAGGTGTGGCGTTGAGGTTACAGAAAGTCGTGTAAGAAGACATAGAATGGGATTTATAAAATTAGCTGCTCCTGTTTCACATGTTTGGTATCTAAAAGGGATCCCTAGCTATGTAGCTATCTTATTAGACATGCCTCTAAGAGATGTCGAGCAGATCGTTTACTTTAATTGTTATGTTGTTTTAGATATAGGTGATAGTAAGGATCTTAAATATAAACAGCTACTAACAGAAGATGAATGGCTTGAAATTGAAGATGAGATTTATGCTGAGGATTCAACTATTGAGAATGAACCTATTGTTGGAATAGGTGCAGAGGCTTTAAAACAATTACTTGAAGATTTAAATTTAAAAGAAGTTGCTGAGCAATTGAGAGAAGAAATTTCAACAAGTAAAGGTCAAAAAAGAGCTAAGCTTATAAAAAGGTTAAGGGTTATAGATAATTTTATAGCTACTAGTGCAAGTCCAGAATGGATGGTTTTAGATGCGATACCTGTAATCCCTCCTGATTTAAGACCTATGGTTCAATTGGATGGAGGAAGATTTGCTACATCAGATTTAAATGACTTATATAGAAGAGTAATCAATAGGAACAATCGTCTTGCTCGTCTTCAAGAAATCTTGGCACCAGAAATCATTGTAAGAAATGAAAAAAGGATGTTGCAAGAGGCTGTGGATGCACTAATTGATAATGGTAGAAGAGGAAGAACAGTTGTTGGTGCAAATAATCGTCCTTTGAAATCATTGAGCGACATTATTGAGGGTAAGCAAGGTAGATTCCGACAAAATTTACTTGGGAAAAGGGTTGATTATTCTGGCCGTTCTGTAATTGTAGTTGGCCCTAAATTAAAAATGCATCAATGTGGATTGCCAAAAGAAATGGCAATAGAGCTTTTTCAACCTTTTGTAATTCACAGATTGATTCGTCAGAATATTGTTAACAACATCAAGGCTGCAAAGAAATTGATTCAGAAAGCTGACGATGAAGTTATGCAGGTATTACAGGAAGTTATAGACGGACATCCAATTCTTCTCAACCGTGCCCCTACTTTGCACCGATTAGGTATCCAAGCTTTTGAGCCTAAATTAGTTGCTGGTCGAGCGATACAGCTACATCCATTGGTATGTCCAGCTTTTAACGCTGATTTTGATGGAGATCAAATGGCCGTCCATGTGCCTTTAGCTATTGAGGCGCAAACAGAAGCAAGGATGTTGATGTTAGCGAGTAATAATATTCTTTCCCCCGCAACTGGTGATCCAATTGTTACTCCCTCACAAGATATGGTTTTAGGCTCGTATTACCTCACTGCAATTCAACCTCAGGCAAATCAGCCTAAGTTTGGGGATTATTCACAAACATATGCCTCACTTGAAGACGTAATAAAAGCTCTCGAAGATAAAAGAATAAATCTACATGATTGGGTATGGGTCCGATTCTCTGGTGAAGTTGAGGATGATGATGAACTTCAGAAACCGCATAAGTTAGAGACTTTGAAAGATGGAACTCGTATTGAGGAATGGACATTTAGACGAGACCGTTTAGATGAAGACGGCAGTTTAATTAGCCGTTACATCTTGACTACAGTTGGTCGTGTTGTCATGAATCATACAATTATTGACGCTGTAGCAGCTACTTCATAACTCTCAGAACAAATCTTTTACTTTTTCTTTAATAGCTTTTTGTCATGACTTCTTCATCTCCTAAAACTCGTAAATCCTCTTCTAAATCAAAAGCAAAAAGAGGCTCTAAAGCAAAAAAAGCAGCAGCCATGAAAGCTTTTCAAAGGCTTTCAAAAACTCCCCCTCCTTTTAGAAATAAAGTAGTTGACAAGAAAGGCCTGAAAAATTTGGTTGCATGGGCATACAAAAATCATGGAACAGCAGCAACTGCTGCAATGGCAGATAATCTTAAAGATCTTGGTTTTAGGTATGCAACTCAAGCAGCCGTTTCAATTTCTGTTGATGATTTAAAGGTTCCAGAAGCGAAGCAAGACTTACTTGGCCAGGCGGAAGAACAAATAACGGCTACGGAAGAATGTTATAGGTTAGGAGAAATTACTGAGGTAGAAAGGCATACAAAAGTTATAGACACTTGGACAGAGACTAATGAAAGATTGGTAGATGCAGTTAAAAAGAATTTCAATCAAAACGACCCTTTAAATTCAGTATGGATGATGGCTAATTCAGGAGCTAGAGGCAATATGTCTCAGGTCCGTCAGCTAGTTGGTATGAGAGGATTAATGGCAAATCCTCAGGGTGAGATAATTGACTTGCCAATTAGAACTAATTTTAGAGAGGGTCTTACAGTAACTGAATATGTTATTTCGTCGTATGGAGCTAGAAAAGGTCTAGTTGATACTGCTCTAAGAACTGCTGACTCTGGTTATTTAACTAGACGATTGGTTGATGTCGCTCAAGATGTAATTGTTAGAGAAGAGGATTGTGGAACTACAAGATCAATTTTAATAAATTCTGAGGATGGTAAATATGGAAGTAGACTTGTTGGAAGATTGACATCCGAACAAGTAGTCAATGAAGATCAAGAAATTTTAGCTGAACGTGATACTCCAATTGATCCACTGCTTTCAAAGAAATTTGAACAGTCTCACATTCAAGGTGTCAGGGTTAGATCTCCTCTAACGTGTGAGGCGACCAGATCAGTTTGTCGCAAGTGTTATGGTTGGGCACTTGCTCATAATCAATTAGTTGATTTAGGCGAAGCAGTAGGAATTGTTGCAGCCCAATCTATTGGTGAGCCTGGAACTCAACTAACAATGAGGACTTTTCATACTGGTGGGGTTTCAACAGCAGAGACTGGTGTTGTCCGCTCTACTATTTCAGGAAAAGTTCAATTTGGTTCTAAGGCACGTGTAAGAGGTTATAGAACTCCACATGGTGTTGAGGCTCAACAAGCGGAAGTTGATTTCAACCTAACTATTGTACCTTCCGGTGGTGTTAAGCCTCAGAAAATTGATATACCTAATGGTTCCCTACTTTTTGTAGATAATGGTCAGGACATAGATATAGATGTTACTGTTGCTCAGATTGCTACAGGAGCTGTACAAAAAAGCGTTGAAAAGGCTACTAAGGATGTGATCTGTGATTTAGCTGGTCAAGTTAGATATGAATCAATTATCCAACCAAAAGAGGTTACAGATAGACAAGGAAACATAACACTTAAAGCTCAAAGACTTGGAAGACTTTGGGTCTTAGCAGGTGACGTGTATAACTTACCTCCCAATGCAAGGCCAGTTGTATCTGGTAATGTCCCTGTCACTAAAGGACAAGTTTTAGCTGAAGCAAGCCAGGCGAGTGAATTTGGAGGTGAAGTGAGACTTAGAGACTCTATTGGTGATTCAAGAGAAGTCCAAATAGTAACTACTTCGATGACTCTAAATGATTTTAAATTACTCGAAGAATCAACTCATTCAGGTGAAATATGGCATCTTGAAGCCAAAGATAATACAAGGTATAGGTTAAATACCATTCCTGGAAGCAAAATTGGAAATAACGAGGTAATTGCAGAGTTAGCAGATGATCGGTTTAAAACTGAAACAGGAGGAATTGTTAAATATGCTCCTGGATTGACAATAAAGAAAGCTCGATCGGCAAAGAATGGTTATGAAGTCAGTAAAGGGGGAACTCTTCTATGGATTCCTCAAGAAACTCATGAAATTAACAAAGATATTTCATTGTTGATGATTAAAGATCGTCAATGGATAGAAGCTGGGACTGAGGTCGTAAAGGATATCTTTAGTCAGACTGCTGGAATAGTTACAGTTACTCAGAAAAATGATATTCTCAGAGAGATTATAGTCAGAAGTGGTACTTTCAAGCTATGCAAAGAAAGTAAAGCACTTGATAGGTTTGAGGGTGATGGGCAGATAGTTAATCCTGGTGAGACAATCGCAAAAGGTATCAAGACTGATTCAATGGTTATGGTTCAATCAGTTGAGACACCGGAGGGGAAAGGCCTTTTAATGAGACCTGTGGAGGAATACACTATTCCTGATCAAGCACAACTACCCGAGCTAGAGCATGTTAAACAACCAAAAGGTCCATCACTAGGAATTAAAGCATCTCAAAGACTTGCTTTTAAGGATGGTGAGCTTATTAAATCTGTTGAAGGCATTGAATTGCTTAAAACTCAATTGATGCTTGAGACATTTGATACTACGCCACAAATGACTGTAGACGTAGAAGTATTAAAAGACTCAAATTCAGAGAGCATTGAAAGATTAAAATTAGTAATTCTAGAAAGTATTTTAGTTAGAAGAGATACAACTTCTGATTCAAGCCATGGCTCAACACATACTGAATTACAGATAGAAAATGCTCAAAATGTTTTAGCTGGTGACGTTGTTGCAACAACTCAGATATTGTGTAAACAAGAAGGTATTGTTCAATTGCCTGATGCTATTGATGGCGATCCGATTCGTCGCCTTATTGTTGAAAGAGACGAAGATACAATCTCTATAAATTCGACAGGTACTTCTCTACTAAAAGTTGGACAAAGAGTAGTAGATGGAGACTTCGTATCAAAAGACCAACCAATAGGCGCTTGTGGTGAAATAGAGAAGATTGATGGAAAGGAAGTGAAGTTGCGTCTTGGTAGACCTTATATGGTTTCTCCTGATTCAGTTCTTCATGTTCGTGATGGGGATCTAGTACAAAGAGGTGATGGTTTAGCTTTGTTGGTTTTTGAAAGGCAGAAAACAGGAGACATTGTTCAAGGTTTACCAAGAATCGAAGAGTTACTTGAAGCACGTAGACCCAGAGATTCAGCGATTTTGTGTAAAAAATCTGGAACAGTAGATATCAAAAAAGGAGATGACGATGATTCTAAGATTGTATCTATCATTGAGGATAATGATGTAATAACTGAATATCCAATTCTACTTGGACGCAATGTGATGGTTAGAAATAGCCAGCAAGTTGTTGCTGGCGAGTTCTTGACTGATGGCCCTGTAAATCCTCATGAACTTTTGGAATGTTTCTTTACAGATTTGCGTGATAAAAAACCTCTAATGGATGCGGCTCAAGAGGCAATAGCTAAACTTCAGCATAGGATGGTTAGTGAAGTTCAGAATGTTTATAAGTCACAAGGTGTAGCCATAGATGATAAACATATTGAGGTAATAGTTCGTCAGATGACAAGTAAAGTACGAATCGAAGATGCGGGGGACACTACATTTTTGCCAGGAGAATTGATAGAGCTTAGGCAAGTTGAAGATACTAATCAGGCTATATCAATTACTGGAGGTGCACCTTCAGAATTCACGCCTGTGTTACTTGGTATTACTAAAGCATCACTTAATACTGATAGTTTTATATCTGCTGCTTCATTCCAAGAAACAACACGAGTCTTGACAGAAGCTGCCATTGAAGGCAAGTCGGATTGGCTTCGTGGACTTAAGGAAAATGTGATTATTGGTCGTCTGATACCCGCCGGTACTGGTTTCAGTGGTTTTGTTGAAGAGTTAAATGCCGAAGCAGGTCCTCATCCAGATATTTTGGCTGAAGATCCTGCAGGTTACAGAAGGATTCAAAACCTTAGACCTGACTATACTGTTGATATGCCTTCATCTCCAGTAGCTAAGAATACTTCTGTTTTAGATGATCCTAGTGAAGAGGATTTAGAGGCAACTAGAAGTAGACATGGAATCGATCCTACAACGAGTAATTTTGCAGCATTCGCTCGTCCAACTGGTGATGATGAGTCATCCGAAGATCAAATGCCAGATCCAGCCGCGTTGGAGGGACTGCAAGAAGAAGGTTTGCTTTCTGACGAATAAGTGAATTTTCTACAATATGACTCTAAATTATCTAACATTTAATTCTTCTATTTAAAAGTTGCCAGATGATTGAACCACCTGTAATTCCTAAGCGTAAGTTGCCTCGTTACGGATTTCATACGCATACTGAACGTGTGAATGGTCGATGGGCAATGATTGGTTTTATTGCATTAGTTCTTTTGGAATTTAAATTGGGGCATGGTTTGATGAATTGGTGACAAATTTTCCTCATTTTTCAAGTAATTCATCTTTACTTGGATTAAGTTCAGAAAATCTTGAAGAATTTGCCATACAGGAAGGCGAAAAAGCTTTTCGTGGTAGGCAGATTTATGAATGGATTTATCAAAGAGGTGCAAAAGATTTAGATTCAATTACTGTTCTTCCAAAGAAATGGCGAGATTCTCTACAAAATAAAGGCATAAAGATTGGGAGACTCGATGAAATTAAAAGGGTTCTTGCCGAAGATTCGACATTGAAATTATTGATGGGGACCTTTGATGGGGAAATTATAGAGACAGTTGGAATACCAACAGATAAAAGACTTACTGTTTGTGTCTCAAGTCAAATAGGCTGTCCTATGGGTTGTAGGTTTTGTGCCACTGGGAAGGGAGGTCTTAATAGATCTCTTGATGTTAATGAGATAGTTGATCAAGTTATAAGTGTCAGAGAAACAATGAATAGAAGGCCCACTCATGTTGTCTTTATGGGTATGGGGGAGCCACTTCTTAATATTCATAATGTTTTAGATTCTATTCAATGCCTCACAAATGATATTGGTATTGGGCAAAGGAAAATAACCGTCAGTACAGTTGGAATACCTGATACTCTCCCAGATTTAGCAAAATTAGCTCAAGAGCGATTAGGTAGAGTTAAATTCACCCTCGCAGTGAGTCTTCATGCTCCTAATCAGAATTTGCGTGAATTAATAATTCCTTCTGCTAGTTCTTATCCGATAACATTATTACTTAGAGACTGTAAGAAATATATAGAACTTACTGGTAGACGAGTAAGTTTTGAATATATCCTTCTTGGAGGCTTGAATGACAAAGATATTCATGCAGAACAATTAGCTAATCTCATGAAAGGATTTCAGAGCCATGTTAATTTGATAGCTTATAACCCCATCGCTGAAGAGAGTTTTAAACGACCAAGCCAATCAAGAGTGAGCAGTTTTAGAGAATTATTAGAAAACAAAGGTGTTGCTGTAAGTGTTCGTGCAAGTAGAGGTAGAGATAAGGATGCAGCATGTGGTCAATTAAGGAGGCGAAAAATCGATACAATGAATATCAATTAAGCAAGTAAAGAATTTACTTGTGAGTTCTTATGACATTTATTGACTGGTTTATTTTATTTCTTTATTTAATATTTTCCTTGGGGTTAGGAATTTATATTTCACTAAAAAATAACGATGAAGCAGATTACTTTGTTGCTGGTCGTCGCTTAAATGGTTTGCTTGCAGGGATGTCCATGGCTGCTACAACATTTTCAATTGATACGCCTCTCTATGTAGCAGGTATTATTGGGACACGAGGCCTTGCAGGAAATTGGGAGTGGTGGAGTTTTGGACTTGCACATGTTGCCATGACGGTTATATTCGCTCCACTTTGGAGGCGTAGTGGAGTATTGACTGACGCAGCATTTACTGAATTGCGTTATGGGGGTCAAGCAGCAGCTTATTTAAGAGGTATCAAAGCTTTTTTACTTTCTGTTCCAATCAATTGTATTGGAATTGGTTATGCTTTTTTAGCAATGCGTAAGGTCGCAGAAGCATTTGGAGTGGTAGATGGACATATTGTATTCGGTATATTTACTGACACGATATTTTTAATGATTTTAGTTGCTTTATTTTTGCTTATTTACACTGTTCTTGGTGGTCTTTGGGCAGTAGTGGTTAATGATTTTGTACAACTATTGTTAGCTCTTTTAGGTGCGTTTGCTGTTAGCTACGTGGCACTTGATGCCTCAGGCGGGATGAATGATTTGTTATTTAAATTAGAGGCGTTAGATCGACCAGAACTACTTTCTTTATTTCCATGGACGTTGAATAGAGACGGTATTAATTGGCTAGATAGTACTGAAATAAGTATTACTACTTTTTTAGCTTTTATTTCTTTGCAGTGGTGGAGTTTTAGACGTAGCGATGGTGGCGGAGAATTTATTCAACGTTTATTGGCTACTAAAGATGAAAAACAGGCAACATTAGCAGGCATAATTTTTCTAATTGTTAATTATCTTATTCGAAGTTGGCTTTGGATTCTAGTTGGATTGGCTGCGTTAGTTCTCTTGCCTTCACAAACAGATTGGGAATTAAGTTATCCAAATCTAGCTGTTACTTATTTACCACCTGTTGGCCTTGGATTAGTTGTTGTTTCAATGGTCGCCGCATTTATGAGTACCGTAAGTACTTCAATTAACTGGGGGGCAAGTTATCTCGCTCATGATTTGTATAAAAGATTTTTGCGACCTTCGGCTGGTCCCCGAGAAATGGTTCTTGTAGGTCAGTTTGCAAGTATTTTATTGCTTTTAATTGGCGTTATAACAGCTTTATTTAGTAATAGTATTGGTTCAATGTTTAGGCTTGTTATAGCGATAGGAACGGGTCCAGGCGCAGTTCTTGTATTGAGGTGGTTTTGGTGGCGAATTAATGCTCTGGCAGAACTTTCAGCAATGTTGAGTGGTTTTTTTATTGGCTTAATAACATCAGTATCTCCATATTTCATGATTGAAGATTTTGGAACAAGGCTATTCTTCACAACTTCATTTACTGCTGTAATTTGGCTGTTAACCCTACTTTTTACCGAACCTGAGTCAGATGAGACACTTAGTAAATTTGTTAAACAAGTAAAACCACCAGGACCTGGTTGGAGAAAAATAAGACAAAAATATAATCTTGATCCTGTTGACTCTCTCTTAGTGCTCGGTTCTCGCTTCGTTCTAGGGTCAGGAATTTTATATGGTGGCTTAATTAGTATTGGAGCCTTTTTATTACATCAAGAAAGTAGTGGTTGGATTGCTCTGTTTATTGCAGTTAGTTGTGTATTTTTAATCAAGAAAACAAGATTAATAACTAAATAAGTTGACCCAAAATAGCCAAATGGTCAAAATTTAGAGCAGAATAGAGAACTAATTAGATTGCAACCTTGGGTTTTTTACGAACGACTCTTTTTCCTATTTTGATCGTTGCGCTTTTTGGTGTTGCTTTTTTAGCAGTCAGCGCTCGTATATGGCTGCCTGGGGATATGCTTGCACCAGCACCAATTAATTAAGTTTGCTCTTCTTCAGTCAGAGCTATGAATGATGCAAATCAAAAATTAAGTAAAGAAGGTTTGGCTAATTTAGCCATAGATCCTGATCTTTTGGCTAGAGAATTAGCAGCTCAATTAGCAGGAGATCCATTAGATGAAATTGAATTAGATAAAACTGACGAAGATTTGGTTAATGCATCAAAAGAATGTGATCTTGCTTTGAATTGGCTTCAATCTGGGAATGAAGAGAGACTGCAGGGGCTAAGAGTCTTTTGCGAACATAGAGATCCTAGAGCTCTTCCTTTTCTAGTCCCTTTACTTGAAGAGCCCTCTCCTGTTGTGCGGATGAGTGCTGTTTATGCTTTAGGTAGAAATCCTTGCCCACAAGCTATCGATCTACTATTGCATTTATTGAGGTTTGATAGTAATGCTTATGTGCGAAAAGCTACAGCTTGGAGTCTTGGAAATTACTCAGATGCCCCTGTCCTTGAGCCCCTAATTAACGCCTTAAAACAAGATGTTGCGGCTGTTCGATTGTGGGCATCGAGCTCTTTAGCGGAGGTTGGACTTAATTCAGCAGAAAGCTCTCTACCCGCAGCAAATCAATTGCTTGAAAGTTTACAAGTTGATGGTGAGCCAATTGTTAGAAGTAATTGCATTTGGTCTCTTGGACGCCTTTACAGTCTATTGAGTGAGGAAATCAAAATCGAGATAGAAGAAACTTTTATTTCTGTTTTATTGAATGATAGAGAGCCTTCTGTACGGTACGAAGCTAGGACAGCTTTGGAGCAATTGGATAATCCAGGGGTGAAAGCAAGGTTAAAAGCATTAATTGATGATGGTCAATTGGTTTAATTTTTGGTACAAAAACACTTCGTTGTAATTAATAATTCGCGAATCTATACTTTTTTTCTATATCATCAGTGACTTAAGGGCTTTATTACATGCCACAACGCACACTGCGCTTTAAAATCCGACAAGATGGACGTGTTGAAGAAACCGTCGAAGGTCTTATTGGTGAAGCATGTATTGATTTAACAGAGAAGCTTGAAGATGCCTTAGGCACCGTTGAGCGGAGAGAACCAACCTCTGATACCTTTATTCGTGAAAAGGTTCAAAAACAGATTATCCCTGCAGAAATCCACTGATGTCACATTTCAGCACAGTAAAAACGCAACTTCGTAAGAAAGAGTTTTTAAAACAGGCTCTTATTGATTTAGGACATGTTCCTAATGAAGGAGAAAATTTAGTAAGAGGTTATAGAGGCCAAACTGTTAAAGCTGAAGTGACTGTTCAAATGAGTAAGGGAACAGATATTGGATTCCGTTGGAATCAAAGTTCAAAATCATATGAACTTGTAGCTGATCTTGACCTCTGGAAACAATCAATACCAGTTGAAAGATTTTTAGCTCAAGTTACTCAACGTTATGCTTTAAATACTGTTCTTGATTCAACCGCTCAAGAGGGATTCCAAGTCTCTGAACAAAAGCAAAATATAGATGGATCAATAGAATTAGTAGTTACGCGTTGGGACTCTTAATTTTAAGATTTAAAATTGACTTTTGACCCTAGCGCAGCTTTTGAAACTAAATCTCGTGAATACCAGCAACCAACTGATAATCATGATCCAAGAGCTGCATTTCAAGCTACTAACAATGAAGAATTTAAGCTCAATGGTAGAGATCCCGTATTGGGTGGAAAATTAAGAGAAAGAGCTGTATGGGTAGATGAAAGGAAATGTATAGGTTGTACATATTGCAGTTCAGTTGCGACTAATACTTTTGCAATGGAGCCTGAACAAGGCAGAGCAAGAGCATTTAGACAGGATGGAGATAGTGAGGAACTAATTCAAGAAGCTGTAGACACCTGCCCAGTTGATTGTATTGAATGGGTCTCTTTTGAAGACTTAATTAAATTGGAAGAAGTTATAAAAAATCATAATTTTAGGAATTTAGGTTTACCACCGGTTACTTGATTTTCAAATACACAACTGGTAAGAATGAAAGACAGTCAAAACAATTCAATACCTAGAAGAAGATTTGGGCGAACAGAGATTCAGATGCCAGTCTTATCTCTTGGAGGGATGCGCTTTCAACAAAGCTGGAAGGATTTAGATCCTAAAGAAATTAATAATCAACAACAAGACATATTGCAAAAAACTATTAAGCATGCGTCTCGAAAAGGTATGCATCATATAGAAACTGCTCGTCATTATGGGACATCAGAACGCCAGATAGGTTGGGCCTTCGGTCAAATCGAGGACCCAAAAAGAATATTGCAAACGAAAATCCCACCAAATAATGATACTTCGATATTTGAGAAAGAACTTGAGTTAAGTATGAGTAGATTAGGTTCTAAGAAAATTAATTTATTAGCTATTCATGGTATCAATCTTCCTGAGCATTTAGATATGACTATTCGTCCTAATGGATGTCTAGAGATTGTTCGTCGTTGGCAAAAAGCTGGTCTTGTTGATCATGTTGGCTTCTCAACTCATGCAAATGTTGACCTGATAATTAAAACAATTGAAACAGGACTTTTTGATTATGTTAATTTGCATTGGTATTTTATTCGTCAGGAAAATGAAAGAGCTTTGGAAGCAGCGAATGCTAATGATATGGGGGTTTTTATTATCAGCCCTACAGATAAGGGAGGTCATCTACATACACCGTCATTGAAACTCTTAGATTTATGTAGTCCTTTACATCCTATAGAATTTAATGATCTGTTTTGTTTGAGTGATAAAAGAATTCATACATTAAGTGTTGGAGCGTCAAAACCTGAAGATCTGGATATTCATTTAAGTGCAATTTCTAAGATGGATATCATGCATGGATTAATTAATACCATAGATAAGCGACTTATGGATGCCTCATTTAAGTCGCTTGGAGAGTCATGGTTGACTACCTGGAATATAGGTTTACCTAGTTGGGATCAAACTCCCGGAGAGATTAATATACCTATTTTGTTGTGGCTAAATAATTTATTAGAGGCTTGGGATATGGAAAGCTTTGCTAAAGATCGTTATGCTCTTCTAGGTAGAGGAGGACATTGGTTCCCAGGATCAAATGCAGATTGCTTGGATTGTGAAGTGAGTGAGGATGACTTAAAAAAAGTTTTGATTAATAGCCCGTGGAGCTCTGAAATACCTTTGATACTTAGAAAATTGAAAGATAGATTGGGGGGAGAAAGAAGAGATAGATTATGGGGAATTTAGGAACCTAAAGGCTGTTTTTTGGGTTTGCCAATTGATCTTGGATATTGATTGGGACATTTATTAATAGAACTAATCCTAATAATATTTCTAATACCGCGATTGTTAGGTAGTACGAATTTATATGCCCGTTGGATCTCTGCATTCAGTTCAGTTAAAGCTTTTTTTAGTATTTGTTGCTCTATTTCATTCCAGTCCCCTTTGAATATGAGCGCCTGACCTGTCGAATTTAAAAAAGGCACGAGATATTCTGCTACTACATCTGCAGAAGCAACTGCTCTGGCAATTGCATAGTCAAAATTACTTCGAAGGGTTGGATCCCTTCCTGCTGTCTCAGCTCGTTCAGTTACGACTGTTATACGTGAATTTAACCCAATTTCTTTAGAAACTTCTTTCAGAAAGGTCGTTTTTTTACTTGAAGAATCTAAAAGAGTAATATTTGAATTTGGCATTGCTATTGCTATTGCAATACCAGGGAATCCACAGCCAGAGCCAACATCAATATATTTGTGAGAAAGTTCTGGGTATTGAAGTTCTTCATGCAGAGGTAACAAGCTATCACATACTTGTGCAATCCAGAAATCATCTCCATCGATTAAACGAGTAAGGTTGGTCTTCTTATTCCATTCTTTAAGTAACTCTTGTAAATGGATAAATTGAGCTAATTGTTTTTCATTTGGTACCCAATTAAGCTCATTCCATATCATGAGATGATTTGTTTCTTTGTTATTTTGATCAGTAGACATTTTGAATTGTTTTTGAAATAGTCAGTCCTGAGATATTTAGATAAAATCTATACATCATTAGATCATATTTTCTTTAGTTGACTCCTTCTTCCAATTGTTACGAACTGCTTGGTGTTTCTCCCTCTGCCAATAACGCAGAACTTAGAAAAGCTTTCCGTCAATTAAGTAAGCGACTTCATCCTGATACTACATCTTTGCCAAGTGATGAAGCGACAAGGCAATTTCAAAATGTTTGCGAGGCTTATGATTTATTAAGTGATCCTGTCCTAAGGGCAAATTATGACTTATTTATAGAGAAAGAGAATAATCTTATAAGTCAGACAAAAGAACCTTCTTTAACAAAAATAAAACCTGTAGATTTTTCTAAATCGATAGGAGTAAGACGACCATTATCAGGTGGAGAATTGTTTTCACTTCTTCTTTTAATAATTTCTATTTTCTTGAGCTTGGCTTTAGGAGTGTTTATTGCTTTTTTAAGACGAGGAAATTTGGAGTTTACTCCAAGTTGGTTGATGTAAGTTTAATTTTTTAGAACCATCCTATGGTCAAGTTATAAATATTTTCTGTTTTGATAATACCAGTTTCTATTGTTTTGATGATAACTCTTCAGGGTGATTTGCTTTTTTAAAGATTATTCAAGCCCTCTTGGATTCCAAAATAGCATTTCTCTAGCTCTTCATCTGTGATACAAAGTGGTGGCATTAAATAAACTACATCACCTAATGGCCTTATGAAAACGCCAACTTTTAATGCACTGGCTTTCATTACCTTTCCAACTGAACTTAAGTAACCTTTTTTATCATTCACCTTAATATTGAAAGCAGCTATAGTTCCTGTAACTCTTGGGCACTCGATTTTTGAATCTTTAACTATTTTTTGTAGATGATCCATATGACGTGACTCAAAATCTAGATATTTCTGAGGAGATTTTTCTAAAAGATCTAAGCTGGCATTGGCAGCTGCACATCCTAATGGGTTCGCGGTAAAGCTATGCCCGTGCCAGAAAGTTTGCTTTGGATCTTCTCCTAGAAAACCTTCAGAAATTCTTTTGCTGGCCAAAGTAACTCCCATTGGAAGGAATCCACCAGTTAACCCTTTTGAGAGTGAAATAAGGTCTGGTTTCAATCCTGCTCTTTGAAAAGCAAATAATGATCCACACCTTCCAAAGCCAGTTAATACTTCATCTGTAATAAGTAAAGAATTAGCCTGACGAATTCTTTTCTCGACTTCTACTAAAAATTCTGAACGAACCATTCTCATCCCTCCAGCTCCTTGAACTAATGGTTCAAGAATGACTGCAATAGTCGGTGTTTTCAAAAGCTGATCAAGAGCTTCTAAAACTTGCTTCTCTCGTCTCTCGAAATCTTCATCTCCCCACCATGTCGCAGGCCAAGCTACTCTGCTGACAGGAAATAGCATTTGATCAAAAGGTTCACTGAATATATTTCGTTCACCTACTGCCATTGCTCCAAATGTATCTCCATGATAGGCCCCTTCAAATGCAATGATTTGAGATCTATTATCACCTTTGTTTTTCCACCATTGACGAGCCATTTTCAGAGCAACTTCTACTGCAGTAGAGCCATTATCTGAAAAAAATAATTTTTCTAGACCCGTCAATTTACTTAGTCGATTTGCTAATAATTCAGCTTGAGGATGAGTGAAATCTGCAAAGATAATTTGTTCTAATTGCTCTGCTTGACTTGCAATCGCCTTAGCAATATATTCATTTGAATGACCATGTATTGTTACCCACCAACTACTAATTCCATCGATTATTGGAGTTCTGTTCTTAGGAAGTAATAGGGCGTCTTTTGCTTTTTCAACCAATAATTGAGGTTGAGAGGATGCAAGTTGTGTGAATGGTGGCCAAATATGAGGATTCTGAAAAGTTTGAGTTGAATCATCTTTCTCATTCATCAAATTTAGTTTTCCCTCTAGTTTCATTTAACTTGATTGAAGTCAAAAAAATCTATTGATTAAGAAAAAAATAAAATTTTAATTTCAAATATATTGCTCAAGTTTTTTATCTAATTGCTGTTTATTCCATTCTTTTGAAAGCATTTTTGCGCTTACTTCATCAAAGATAGGAAGACTTGCAAGTATTTTAGTATCTCCAAATTGCTCTAGAGTCTTCGGATTGTCATTGTGTGGAGGGCCGTTTAGTACTATTCCTAATACATTTAAATTTCTGTTTTTCAAGGCTTCTAGACTTAATAAGGTGTGATTGAGAGTACCAAGACCAGTTCTGGCCACAAGAATTATGGGAGCCCCCCAAACCTTTAATTGGTCTATTTGTAGCCAATTTCGATTAAGAGGAACCATTAAGCCACCTGCAGTTTCGATGATTATTAATTTATCTAAGTCAGGTATGTTTAAATTGTTTGGTTCTATAAAACTAGACTCTTTTTCAGCAGCCCAATGTGGAGAGACAGGGGCCTTGAATTTATATCTTTCAGAGAGATGGCGCTCTGGTGCAAGATTTAAGAGTTTGCAAACAGTTTCTGTATCTGTGCCTTCCTCTGTTCCACTTTGAATGGGTTTCCAGTATGTACCTTTAAGACCTTGGACGAAAAAACTACTAACTATAGTTTTACCGACATCTGTATCTGTACCACAAATAATAATTCTTTTTGAGAAAGTATTCATCTCTTTATTAGTAAAAACTGAATTGACCAACTAAGGCTTACTTGTTTATCTTTATTGGAAATTGGCCAAAAAGATAATAAATGTCGCCATTCTGAAATGCTTAGTTGTTCTTTATGACTGCCTTGTGCTCCTACCTTAATCATTGGTTTTAATAATGAAGTTGCCTTCTCAGCTGTCTGTGTAACAACTTCAATTTTATTATATAAAATACTTTGACTTGGAACGACACTTATTAATGAGTCGTGTGATGGTAATTCAAGAGCCGTGCATGTTAAATTTGCCTTTTCTGCAGCTTCATACCATTCTGGAAAACTTCCCTTGATTGGGATTGCTAAGGCAATCCATCCATCTAAACTTAGAGAATTCAACCATTCCTTAAGTTGTTCGTGTGGCTTATCAAGCCAATGTAGAACAAAACTTGAAGCTAACAAATTTGGTTTTTTAGACCACTTAGGTAATCCATTATTTAAATCCCAAAGTTGTTTAACACTCTTTTCTGAATGTTGATCAATCATCTTTTGAGAATTATCCAATCGCACTACAAATTGGTTTGGATGTAGATCTTCTAGTGATTTAGCTAGTAGTCCAGTACCAGACCCAAGGTCAACCCATAGTCCATGTTTAATTGAATGATTAGAACATATTTTTGCGAGCTTTAAAGCTGTACTTTTTTGAATTGATGCTGACTTGTTATAACTTAATGCAGCTGCGTTAAAGTTTTTATGAACTTGGCTAGACCATATTTTTTGCATGATCAAATTCTAGCCAGTGTTTTATTTTTTTGATATTTTTAATTTTTGTAATAAAATGTCCCTCATCTTGAAGGTTGATTATTTTGGGCGCGACCTTAAGGTGGTTTATTAAATCTTCAGCTAGCTTTTCTTTTGTTTGATTAGCCAATATATAGTCTTGTTCACTGTTAACAATAAGTACGTTAGCGTAACTATTTAAGCCAATAGGTAGAGAATCAGAATTAATAAGACGTATTAAATCTTGTTTTAGTCTCAACCTTCCTGCATCTGAGATGTGAAGGAGATTTGATTCGATTGACTCAACATCTATGTAATTTGGTTTATAAGCTTTTATATGAAACTTTCTTAACATAGCTGATTCATTGGGTGCATTAATTGCATTCATCATCCTGTTGAGGGCCATTTGTACAGGGCGATGCTCTTTCCCACTTGGAATAAAACGACTAAAACTATTGATTAATACTAAGTGTGTAGCAGAGTGTAAAATTTTTTTATCTATTAAATGTGAGCCGAGAGAGTGGCATATAGCAACTCTTTTGAGTTCGACTTGATTTGAGTTATGATTCCATTTAGGTGTCTGTGGAATTATGGCTTTATATCCGCGTTCAGCAGCTTGCCATTCCCAATCACAACACTTAAATATCTTTTCCCAACTAGACCATTGATTACTATCTCCAGCCCACCCGTGCATAGCAATTATTTCTTTCATTTATCTTTAAGAACTGCGATAAGTCTTTCGAAGGCTTGAACTGGAGTATTTCGCCTGATCACTAATCTGAGTCTCGATTCACCTTCAGGGACAGTTGGTGGACGGATAGCAACTGTTAGAAGGCCTTGTGCCTCAAGTCTCTTTTGATAATCCATGGCTAATTCGTCTGAACCTAGAATTATGGAGATTATTGGACCTCCACCAATAGGTCGTTGCCACCCAATTTGAGACAATCTGTCTCTTAAATCTTTTGATTTCTCTTTCAGTTCGCTACCCCAGCTAGGGTTGCTTTCAATTAGATTTAACGCGGCTAAAGCACTTGCGCAGAGTGGAGGAGCTAAAGCAGTTGTATAACGAAATGCTCCACAGTTTTGGATTAGATTTTCTCCTGTTACCTTGTCTGTTGCTAGAAAGGCTCCCCCACTTCCAAATGCTTTACCGAAAGTCCCACTGATAATAGAAATAGGTTCTTTGATCCCAAATGACTCACCTTTTCCCTCTGGACCCATAACGCCAAAAGCATGAGCTTCGTCAATCAATAACTTTGAATCATATTTAATGCATAGTTTTGAAATCTCTTTTATGGGAGCTGTTGTACCCTCCATACTAAAAAGACTTTCAGTAATTACTAAAGGTTGTTTTTTGGGATTGTTTTGTCTGGATTTTTCTAAAAGTGTTTCTAGTTCAAATAAATTGTTGTGCTTGAATCTAATAAGCTTTGCTCCACTCGCTTTGACTCCAACGAGCAGAGAATGATGTATAAGACGATCACAAATAACAGGAGTATGACGATCAGCAAGTGCTAAAACAGCAGCCAGATTAGCCTGGAAACCACTCGGGTAAAGCAGTACAATCTCACGATCAAGCCATTCAGTAAGCTTCGTTTCAAGTTTTTGATGAATATTTCTACTACCAGTAATAAATCTTGATCCTCCAGAACCAACTCCATCAGTTTCTATGATTTGCCTGGTTGCTTCAATTAATAATGGATGTCTTGCCAGATCTAGATAGTCATTACTTGCTAGGTCAATTAATGTGATTTGATTTTTATTTTCATCTATACCAATCAATTCTGATGACCTTTTCCCTGGGAGCCAAGTCCTGAGTTTACGAATTCTAGAGTTGGGGATTTCAGGCATATTGTTATTTTGTTTTCTGTGATTAAAGATTTGGGTACTGGCTTAACATTTTTTCTTTGGTTTCTTGATTTTATTATGTATCCACGTCAAAAATCATGTGGTCATAGAATATTCCCCTAAGATTTAGTAATGACTTCATTAGAAAGAGATACGTCTGAGAACGAAATCCTCCAAAACAATTTAAATCCAAAGGAAATCTTTCCTTTTGCGTTGGATGAGTTTCAACTTAAAGCAATTGATTCACTCAATCAAGGCCATTCTGTAGTTGTCAGTGCTCCTACAGGATCAGGCAAAACATTAATAGGAGAGTATGCAATTTATAGAGCGATTTCTCATGGAAATAAGGTGTTTTATACAACGCCCTTAAAAGCTTTATCTAACCAAAAGCTAAGAGACTTTAGGAATCAATTTGGTGCAAGCAATGTGGGTCTTTTAACGGGTGATTTAAGCCTTAATAGAGAGGCTTCGATTCTTGTTATGACTACTGAAATTTTTAGAAATATGCTTTATGCAGCGGCAGATAGAAGTGATGACCCCCTACTAGATATAGAAACTGTTGTACTTGATGAATGTCATTATATGAATGATGCTCATAGAGGAACGGTCTGGGAGGAATCAATTATTCATTGTCCTAAATCCGTTCAGTTTGTTGCTTTGTCTGCAACAGTTGCAAATGCTAGCCAATTAACTGATTGGATTGAGCAAGTTCATGGACCCACAGATCTGATATCTAGTGATTTAAGACCAGTTCCCCTGGAATTCAATTTTTGTAGTGCTAAAGGACTTCATCCATTGCTCAATGATAAAGGAACTGGATTGCATCCAAACTGTAAGATTTGGCGTCCAACAAAATCATATAAGAAGAGAGGACGCTTATCCAAGCCTACTCAACCTGAATCCCCTTCACTCGGCTTTGTGGTCTCGAAGTTAGCTGAAAGAAATATGTTGCCCGCTATTTATTTCATATTTAGTCGTCGTGGTTGTGACAAGGCTGTGAAAACAATTGCTAGTACTTGCTTGGTTAATCAAGAAGAAAGAAACGCAATTCAAGATCGATTTGAAAAATATTCATCTATAAATATAGAAGGACTCAGAGATGATCTACATATTAGAGCTTTATTTAATGGAATCGCCTCTCACCATGCAGGAGTTCTTCCTGCATGGAAGGAATTGATTGAGGAATTATTTCAAGAAGGATTGATAAAAGTTGTTTTTGCAACTGAAACATTGGCTGCAGGAATTAACATGCCGGCCAGAAGTACAATTATATCTACTTTATCGAAGAGGTCAGATAATGGACATCGTCAACTAATGAGTAGTGAGTTTTTACAAATGGCTGGTAGAGCAGGGAGGAGAGGTCTAGATTCTAGAGGTTATGTAGTCACTGTACAAACCCGATTTGAAGGGGCTCGAGAAGCTGGCCAATTGGCAATTAGCCCAGCGGACCCACTCATTAGTCAATTCACACCTAGTTATGGCATGGTTCTCAATTTATTACAGCGATATGACTTAGATAAATCAAAAGAATTGATAGAAAGAAGTTTTAGTCGATACTTAGCCAGTTTAGATTTAGTTGAAGAAGAAGACGAACTATCTAGATTAAAAGAGGAGTATGAAGAATATAAAACCTTTTCAGAAGATATACCATGGTCAGATTTTGAAAGATATGAAAAAATAAAAAGTCATTTGAAGGAAGAAAGACGATTATTAAAGATTCTCCAAAAACAATCTGCCGAAACGTTATCTAATGAATTGACCTTAGCCTTAGAATTTGCAAGTAATGGAACTCTTATAAGCCTAAAAAACACTCAGCTAAAAGGGAAAGTCATACCAGCTGTAATTGTTGATAAGATACAAAAAGGAGATAGACCATCTCAATTATTATGCTTAACAGATGAAAATATTTGGATACTTATTTCTTGTAGAGAAGTGGTTAGCCTTTATGCTGATATGACATGTTTAGACGTATTGAATACTACACCTCCTAAACTTAGTAGATTGGGTGAAATACATCATGGAGATTTGAAAAGCAATGAATTAGCTTTAATAATTTCAAACTTGGCTAAGAAAAACAACATGAGAACTGCTCAATATGATCTTGCTAGTGAAGTTTTGTCTCAAGTTCAATTGGTTAAATCTCTAGATGATGAATTGTTGCTTCAACCAGCTCATCGATGGGGAGATAAGAAAAAATTGAAGAAACATAGACGTAAAATGAATGAACTAGAAATTGAAATTCATGAACGTGAGGAGATGCTTTATGACAGGTCTAATCGTCACTGGGAAACTTTTTTATCACTAATTAAAGTACTAAACCATTTTGGATGCTTGGATGATTTAAACCCCACTGAGATTGGTAGAGGAATTGGATCCTTAAGAGGTGAAAATGAATTGTGGTTAGGCTTGGTTTTGATGAGTGGACATCTTGATGAACTAACTCCGACAGAATTAGCTGGCGTGATTCAGTCAATTGTGACGGAAGTAAATCGTCCTGATTTATGGACTGGATTTATTCCAAGTGCAGTTGCAGACGAAGCCTTTAATGATTTATCAAATATTCGAAGAGAATTATTTAGAGTACAAGAACGCTTCGGTATAGAAGTTCCAATTCTATGGAGCTCAGAACTAATGGGTTTAGTAGAAGCCTGGACAAGAGGAAGTACTTGGACGGATTTGATTTCAAATACTTCTTTAGATGAGGGAGATGTTGTAAGAATTCTAAGAAGAACAAATGATTTGCTTTCACAGATACCCTATTGCGAGGCTGTGAGTAGGCAACTGAGGAATAATGCTAAAGCAGCGGTAAAATTAATGGATAGATTTCCAGTTTGTGAGGCTCAAGATATTAATCTTACAAAAGAAAAAAATCATGAGGTTATCAATCCGGCAACTGAAAGAAATAATTGAAATTAAAATTTTATTTTTTTCAACCAGTCCCAACCATAAATTTTGGATTAATGAGATTATCAAATTCTTCTGGTTTGATATAGTTTAGTTGACTTGACGCTTCCCTTAAACTGATATTCTTTTTATGTGCTAATTGGGCAATTTGACTTGCTTTTTCG
This sequence comes from Prochlorococcus marinus XMU1408, assembly GCF_003208055.1. Classification (NCBI taxonomy): domain Bacteria; kingdom Bacillati; phylum Cyanobacteriota; class Cyanophyceae; order Synechococcales; family Prochlorococcaceae; genus Prochlorococcus; species Prochlorococcus marinus. Next base: position 276,247 of record NZ_QJUE01000005.1, on the reverse strand, counting down.
TATCCGATTGATGGAGCTAATGCAGTGACCAACATCAAAGAATTATCTAGATATTGTTTGATTTTTGCTTTATTGGGTTGAATACCCTCAATCATATTTTCTCTGCAACTTTTACATGCTTTTTGAATAAGATTAATACTCTTTATAATGTTGTATCCAATTAGTGGCTTATAAACATTCATTTGTAGATGCCCACCACTTCCTGCTATGGATACTGAGGTATCCATACCAATTATTTGTGTACATACCATTGCCATAGCTTCGCATTGAGTAGGATTGATTTTTCCTGGCATTATTGAGCTGCCAGGCTCATTAGCTGGAAGCTGTAGCTCTGATAATCCAGCTCTTGGTCCACAGGATAAAAGTCGAAGATCATTAACAATTTTGAGAAAAGTTACGGCTAATAACTTCAGTTGGGACATTATATTTACAAGACCATCATGACTAGCCATGATGGCAAATTTATTAGCTGCAGGCTCAAAGGGTAAATTTGTTTTTCTCGAAATATCAAGAGCAATGAGGTTATCGAAATTCTCAGGAGCATTTATTCCTGTTCCAACAGCGGTTCCTCCCAGTGGAAGTGAATAAAGCTCTTTGAGGTTGATTTCAATTCGTCCTAATGCAGTCTCTAACTGAGCAGCCCAAGCAGAGACTTCTTGTCCAAGAGTAAGGGGTACTGCATCTTGAAGATGAGTACGTCCTATTTTGATAAGATCCTTCCATTCTTGACTTTTTTGATGAAACAAATCAATGAGCTTTTTTAATTCGGGTATTAAGGTTTTTTTCAAGCTAAGTATTGTGGCTATTTGTATGGCTGCTGGAAAAACATCATTTGTAGATTGAGAGCGATTGACATGATCATTGGGATGTAGTGGATTATGACTACCTAAAGGATTGTTTAAACGTTTTGAAGCTATATTGCTTATTACCTCATTGACGTTCATGTTCGTTTGGGTACCACTGCCTGTTTGCCATACTTTCAATGGGAATTGATCATTATGTTTCCCTGCAATAATTTCTAAACTTGCTTCAGTGATAAATTCTGCGACTTCTTTATTTATCAGACCTAGATGATTGTTAACTCGAGCAGAAGAGGCTTTTATTTGGGCAATTGCATGAATGATCTCTATAGGTATGACCTCATCTCCAATAGCGAAATTTAGTATTGATCGTTGAGTTTGAGCGCCCCATAGTGCATCTTTTGGAACCTCAATTGAACCTAGGCTATCTTTCTCAAGTCGTTTCATATGGGACATTGACCTTGGTTTGAAAAATTAAAGTTTTCTAGGGAATGGAAGATTACATCTCTAGATTTTAAATAAATCCAAAGCTATCCCCCTTTTAGAGGGTACTTACTGATATTAATTGATTTGATTTTTAAATTTATATCCCAAGTCTATCCCAAATAACTTTTAAATTCGATTGATGTAATTCGGTTGAAAAACAGTCAGCAAGTTTTTCTGCTGAGAGATTATCCATTACTTCTGGATCCTTCTCAAGATTGTCCTTGAAATTTCCTTCGGGTTGATTCCAGGCTGAATGAGCATTTTTTTGAACTAATCGATAAGAATCTTCTCGACTCATTCCATTCTCAACCAAAGCTAAAAGAACTCTTTGACTAAAAACCACCCCTCCATAAATGTTCAAATTATTCAGCATATTATTGGGATAAACTCCAAGACCTTTAATTATTGAGGTCATTTCTGTGATCATAAAATGGAGAGTAATAGATGTGTCTGGCAGCATTAGTCTTTCATTCGAGCTGTGGCTAATATCTCTCTCATGCCATAAAGCTACGTTTTCAAGAGCTGCAACTACATAGCTTCTTAAAACTCTAGAAAGACCACTTACTCTCTCGCTTCGTATGGGATTTCTTTTATGAGGCATTGCAGAGCTGCCTTTTTGGCCTTTAGCAAAATTTTCCTCTACTTCAAGGACATCTGTTCTTTGGAGATTTCTAATTTCTGTAGAAAAACGATCCAATGAAGAACCAATCAAAGCAAGTATCTGTACATAATTAGCATGCCTATCTCTAGAAATAACTTGTGTGCTAGCTGTATCAGCTTCGAGCCCCAAGAGTTCGCAAGTTATTTTTTCTATTTCTGGATCAGTATTTGCATAAGTCCCCATAGCGCCACTTATTTGACCAACGGATATATCCTTTTCGAGATTTTGTAACCTTTCCTTGTTTCTGAGCGTTTCAGCTAGCCATCCAGCTAATTTGAAACCAAAAGTAATTGGTTCTCCATGGATTGCATGAGAACGTCCAATCATTACGGTTTTCTTATGATGTCGTGCTAAATCTCTAATAGCTTCTTCAAGTAATAAAAGCTCTTTTCTTAAAAGCTTTACAGAGGACTTTAATTGAAGCGCAAGGCCTGTATCGAGTACATCACTACTTGTCATGCCAACGTGTATGTAACGACCTGCGTCCCCAACATATTCATTTACATTTGTTAGAAAAGCAATCACGTCATGTCTTACTTCAGCTTCTATTTTGAGTATTCGTTCTGGATTGAAACTTGCTTTTGATCGAATTATGTCCATTGCATTAACAGGAATTTTTCCCAATTTGAAATTAGCCTCACATGCTGCTATTTCAACATCAAGCCAAGTTTGGTATTTGGCTTGTTCAGACCAAATATTTCCCATTTCTGGGTTTGTGTAACGCTCAATCAAAGTGCTACAGAGTTAAGGTTTAGTTTAATTTAGTTCGTCAAGGTCAAGCTGACTTAAGTCTATTGTGTTCTACTTCCCAATGAACATATCTTCCCCAGGCCTGCTGTCTTACCCTGCATCTCCCCCCTTTGCAATCAATCACTTGAAAGGGAGGCAAGTCATTTGGTTGATTAGCGAACTTTGCAAAGCTTCCTGGAGGAAGAAGTTCAAGTACTTCTCCAGTTTGCTTTTTTGGGGTTAGATGAAAATGACCATGGCTAGGTAGCTCATTTTCATTTCTTGGATGTCTGAGCTTTTTAGACAAAACCTTTGGTCAGTTGATTAGATTCTCTATTGAAAAAGAGGATTATTTGCAGTTCTGCGGTTTTTGTTCCGTTTCCTGTTTGTTTTTGTAAACAAATGACTAAAAAATCGCGATTAGATCTGCACTTGCTGACTAAAGGGTTTGTGAAAACTCGTCAAGAGGCTCAAAAACTTATTAGAGCTGGCAAAGTCAAAACAATTAATGGATTAATTCTGGATAAGCCAGGCCAGGAAGTTTTAAAAGATCTTGAGATACAAGTTACTCAGCCTTTGAGGTATGTATCTCGCGGAGGTGAAAAGTTAGCTGCAGCCTTTAATCAATTTCCGCTAAATATTAATAATCGAGTTTGTTTAGATGCAGGTATTTCAACTGGAGGTTTTACAGATTGTCTTTTGCAGTCAGGGGCATCAAAGGTTTATGGAGTAGATGTTGGTTATGGCCAAACTGCATGGAGTATTAGAAATGATCCAAGAGTGGTTCTTTTGGAAAGAACCAATATTAGATATTTAACTCCTGAGAAATTATTTAATGATGGAGATCCAATTCCAGACTTAGCAGTTGCAGACTTGTCTTTTATATCACTTAAAATTGTTTTACCTAGTATTAAAGCTCTTCTTCACAGTGCTAGATCTGAATTGGTAGTACTAGTGAAGCCTCAATTTGAAGTTGGTAAAAGTAAAGTTGGTAAGGGTGGCGTTGTACGTGATCATTCTTTGCATGCTGAGGCTATTAAGGGAATAGTTAATGAATCTAAAAAATATGGATGGTATCCAAAAGGACTAATTGCTTCACCGCTAAAGGGACCAGCTGGCAATCAAGAATATCTCCTTTGGATGGATGAAGAAGCTAAAGAAAATATTGAGGTAGAGAAATTTATAAATTTTTTGGAAGTTTAAAGAGCTGTTTCGTTTCTATCTCCAGTTCTGATTCGAACAACGGAATCAATTGGAGTAACGAAAATTTTGCCATCACCAATTTCCCCAGTCTTGGCTGCATCAGCAATGGCCTTTAAAACAATTTCAGTTTTTTCATCAGGAACTACAACTTCAATTTTTAGTTTTTGAAGAAATTCAACCGTGAACTCAGAACCTCTGTATCTCTCGACTTGTCCTTTTTGTCTCCCAAATCCTCTTACTTCGCTAACAGTCATGCCAACTATTCCTGCATTTACTAATGCAATTTTTACATCCTCTAGTTTGAAAGGACGAATTATTGCTTCTATCTTTTTCATATCGCTTTAAGTAACTCCTCAAATATTAGATAGTTTTTGATCAGATTTTGTCTATTTGAGTTAGAGAATGGATGAAATTTACATTTATGCCTGCATTCATGGCATCTTCGCAAAGCATATGTGCATCTTTAGTAGGGATTAGTACTAAATTATTACTAATTGATTCCCAATGACTGGTTTCGAAATGAGTCTGTAGCCAAAGCATTCCATGTATACTGTTTGGCTCTATTTGAGTTCCATTTCTTTTCTCAAAAAGACAGATGTCCATGCAAAACCTTTGTGTACATTCCTATTAGGGGGTATAGCGAGGATTGACTTTGTGCTGAATGATACAAATTCAGACTTTTGATGCGATTTGATTGTTTTTTGATTATGAGATATTAATTGAGGTAAAAATTTTTTAAACAAGCTTTTATGTAGTCTGTGATTTAAATGCTTTTAAATTGTGCCTAAGCCAGAGGACGGAATCAAAGAGGAACTTATGTATGGCGAAAGAAAAATAGAGAATGGGAAACTGATATGTTTTCCAAATCCTAATAGAAATAGGGACTATGAAATTACAGTAGAGTTTCCCGAATTTACTTGTAAATGTCCTTTCTCTGGTTATCCTGATTTTGCAAATCTAAGATTAATATATCAACCAAATAAGAAGGTAATAGAATTAAAAGCAATTAAGCTTTATTTAAATAACTTTCGTGATAAGAAAATATCTCATGAAGAAGTAGCAAATCAAATCATAGATGATCTAGTTGAGGCTTCAGATCCAAAGTGGATTCAAATAGAAGCTGATTTTAATCCTAGGGGGAATGTTCATACTATTATTAGAGTTTGTCATGGAAAAAGAAATAATTTGGAGCTAATTATTCAATAAATTACTAAATTTGGGCAATTCTTTTGAAAGACCTGATAGATTTCTGTTGCTTATTCCACCAATATAAATTATAGATTTTTCTTTTTCATGTAATACCCATATTTTTTTAGTTGAGATTATACTTAGTGTGCCACCAAAAAGGATTATGGCAAAGCTAGTATATACCAGAGGGACTCCAGGATCACGCTTTAAAAGTAGTCCACTGCTTGGAATTATGTTGATAATCTTAATTAGTGTTCCTTTTACTTCTGCTTCTTTATTAGTACTTAATGTCATTAATTTTTTTCCATCATTATCATAAATTGTTACTGGTCCAAGTTCACTATTAACTGTTAATAATATAGGATCTTTCCCATCCTTCTTAATAGGTATTATCGTTCCCCATACTTGCTCACCTAGTTCAGGTATAGATTTTATGGGAATTTGTAATTTTGGACTATTTTTAAATTGAAGAGTTATTGCTGCTAATGACCAGTCAGCTTGGTATAATGTTAATCCTTTGTATCTTAAAGGGTAATTAACACTTATTTCTTTTTCTTCTTTTTTACCATTAGGTTCAATGATTTTTACTTTCGATCTATATTGCTCAGCTCTTCCTTGAGGGTCTCTATCAATTTGAAATTTTTGCAATTCAATAGTTAATTCTTGTTCTTCATTCCTGTCTAATAAATTAATTGATCTACCAGGGGCTAGGAATTTTTCTATTGTTTGTCCGTTTAATGATCCATAGGTTGCACCTAACATTAATAGGATCATACCGAGGTGAATTAATATAGGGCCTAACCTTCCAATTACACCTTGTCTAGCAGCTATCCTTCCATCTGATTCTTTAACATTCCAACCTTGTTTTTTTAAATGAATTCTAAGTTTTTCTAGGCCTTCTGATGGGTTGCTAGCCTGTATAGTCTGAGCAATAGATAGTTTTTCTATTTGACGAGGATATTTATAATCAATCCATTTTAATGCTGACTTAAGTATTGGTAATTGACGCCTAAAGCTACAAACTGCAAGTGCAATACCTAGCCAACTGAGTAGCAATAAGAACCAAAAACTTGTATAGATATGATTGAATTCAAATAGTAGTAATATATTTCCATTGATTATCCCAATAAGCGGATTTTTATTATAAATATCATAGTAGAATTGATCTGATTCTTGTTGTGGAATTAGAGTCCCAGCCGCACAAGAAATTGCTATTAACAACAATATTAATATTGCAACTTTTAAACTAGAAAGCCAATTTAAAATTTGGCTAATCTTTTTCATCTTTTTATATCCAAATAGAAAGAAGGCTTAAAAGACCAACAGTTAATAAAACGACTCCACTAATTGGAGGAATCCATTTCCCAATAGGTCGTAATGATAATAATTTTGGAATACTTGCTGCAAAAGTACCTGCAACAAATAAAGGAACAATTTGCCCAATTGCAAAGCTTCCAAGAAAAATAGTGCCACTAATAGGGTTTCCTTGCTTTCCAACCCAAGCGAGAAGGACTGCCAAAACTGGAGTCGTGCAAGGTGAGGAAGCGAATCCAAAAGCTAAACCTGCGAAAAGTGGCGCAAATGAAGAGGGAACTTGATTTTTCCAAATTTCAGGGTCAGGACCTGATGGCAGTGAAAATTTATAAATCCCAAGAAGATTAAGACCCATGGCTATTGCTAGTAAACTAATAAAAATTGAAAATAAGCTTGGCAATTGACCATAAATTTTCCCTAAAAAACTGCTTAAAACACCTAATATGACTAGTGATATAACTATCCCGCTGCAGAAACTAATGGTTCTTTGAAGAGCGTTTTGGTCGTTTTTAAATCCAGCTAAATATGCAACTGTTATAGGTAAAAGTGACAATGAACAAGGTCCCAAACTGGTCAAAAGACCTCCTATGAAAACTATTAAAAGCGTTAAAGGACTTGGATGATCTAGCCCATTATTAATTAATTGCTCGCCATGACGAGTCAAATCAGAAAAAATTAAACTTATGGAAGAAATATTCAAAAAAAGATTTACCACCTTCATTCTTCTACCAGATTATCTATTTAAAAGTCTTTTTGAGTGATCTTTAACTATTAAGTCTGTTGATTCAATAGATGATCTTACCAACAAGGCAGCTATGAGTAAGCTTGAAATTAATGAGTTCCCTCCATAACTAATTAAAGGCAAAGGTAGACCAGTTGTAGGCATTGCACCTGAAGAAACAGCTATGTGCATAATTGATTGGCCGACAAGAATAGTACCTGATCCCATTGCAATTAATTTGGAATAATTATTTCTACAACTTAGAGATATTTTAAGGCTTAAATAAGCAACTACAAGAAGAAATGATAAAAGTAGAGTGGATCCAAAGAATCCAAATTCTTCAGCAAAAACAGCAAATATAAAATCAGTACTTTGTATAGGTAGATATTGTAATTTTTGCACAGAAAGACCATAACCTTCTCCAAATAAACCACCAGAACCTATAGCATAAAGGCTCTGAACTAACTGATAGCCACTTCCTTGTGGGTCTTTCCATGGATTCAGAAATGACATCACACGGATTTTTTGATATTCGTTAGAAAGAATACTTATTGAACCTATAACTAATCCTGATAAAGCGGTGTTGAAAAGGTAGCGAAAATTAATGCCAGCTGCTAAGGCTATCATCCAAAGCATTATTCCCGTTAAGGCAGCGGTGCTTAAATTTGGCTGCTTTATAATTAATAGAATAATAGATCCAAAAATAGTTAACCAAAAAAGTTTTTTATCTGAATTTATTCTCTCCCATTGCCCAAAAAGTTTTGCACTTTGGAGAATGATAAATGGTTTGATTAATTCTGATGGTTGGACTTGCAGTGGCCCTAAAATTAACCATCGCGTAGAACCATTAACTGTGCTACCAAAAAAGCTTGTTGCAGCAATAAGAACCATGCCTATTAAAAGGCATGGACCAGATAGCTTAAGCCATCTTTTTAGATTGATATTGATGGCTAGGTAGAAAATGCTCCAACTAGCAGCTAGCCAAATTATCTGTCTTTTTATGTAGTAGGCACCATCACCCATTTCTCTATTGGCTACCCACCAACTAGCTGATCCAAGTATGAGAATCCCTGCCAAGCTCCAAAAGAAGATTAATCCCATAATTAAACGTCCTTCCTTTGGCCAAAACTGCCAAGGCAATGGGAGTATCTTTTTATTTACTAAATTACCCAGAAAATTTTTTGATTCATGGATGGTTTTTTGTTTGCGTTCAAATTGAAGTTTTTTATTAGAAATATTAATCAAAGGATCTTTTGCTTATATACCATTGAGCCGCTTAATCTCAATTTGCCAAGTATTTGAATGGAATTAAGTAACTTTCATATGGAATTGAAGAAAGATTATGATTTTTTCATGATGAAATGTAATTGTTAGTTTTTAGTGACAGATAAAAAAGATCTAGAAAAAAATTAATTTGATAATAATACAATCAAATGTTAGAGAAATTATTTATTAATATAGATTTTAGGATTAAAACTCTCATGAAAATAATTTGCTCTTATTTAACAAATTAGAAAATCAATCAATTTATTAATAAAAAATTTTTTTGTTTTGATGCAAGTCTCGTGATAGATTCCCCGGGCCTTTGCAGAGAGCTTAGGTGTCTTGTTTGCAAAACCACTTCTCATTAGCACTAAGGATCTTCAATATGAGGAATTTTTGTGGCATCTGAGATTGTTGAAGATTGCTCAAGTCGTGATCCTCTTCTGGATATTGACTTGTCGGACTCATCGTCCGGAGTCAAATCAGACGAATTTCTTGAACTTCAATTTCGAGTATTTCGTCTGGCATTTTTATTGACCATTTTTTCTGTTGGCATAGCAGGTTTCTTTTGGGGAACACAGGCTAGTGCAAGCCTATTTATTGGTGCTTTATCAGGAATTTTTTATTTTCGCTTGCTTGCTCGCGGAGTTGGAAAATTAGGTACTTCATCAAAAATCGTCGGTAAAGTCCAGTTGCTAGTCCCGGTCCTTTTGGTTTTGGCATCTTCTAGATTTCCTCAACTTGATTTGATTCCGGCACTATTAGGATTTTTGCTTTATAAACCAGCGTTAATTATTCAGTTTCTAGCTATGCCATAGAGGCTTATTTAGAAATCAAATTTTTAAGTTTTGTTTGTTTGGCTTTTATTTTCTTCTTAACCTAACTTCCAGATAAATGGGTTCTTTGCCATTTGTTTTTCCTTTTGCTGAGTTAGAGGTGGGCCAACATCTCTATTGGCAAATTGGAAATTTTAGAATTCACGGCCAAGTCTTTATGACTTCATGGCTTCTAATAGGCGCTTTGCTTGCCTTAGTGGTCATTGGAACTAAAAAAATGGAACGTGATCCAAAAGGTGTACAGAATCTTTTGGAATTCCTTTGGGATTACATTCGTGATCTTGCAAGAACTCAAATTGGAGAAAAGGTTTATAGAGATTGGATGCCTTTCATCGGAACCCTCTTTCTGTTCATTTTTGTGAGCAATTGGGGCGGAGCATTAGTTCCCTGGAAGCTGATCGAATTACCAAGTGGTGAACTTGGCGCTCCTACAGCTGACATAAATACAACTGTTGCTTTAGCACTACTGGTATCTCTCTCATATTTCTATGCGGGGTTGAGCAATAAAGGTTTGCGTTACTTCGAGTATTACGTTCACCCAACGCCAATAATGCTCCCATTCAAAATTGTGGAGGATTTTACAAAGCCCCTTTCGTTATCTTTCCGTTTATTTGGAAACATTTTGGCAGATGAACTTGTTGTAGCGGTACTCGTTTTTCTAGTACCTCTTGTTCTTCCAGTTCCAGTTATGTTTCTAGGCTTGTTTACTAGTGCTATTCAAGCTCTGATTTTTGCAACTCTTGCTGCTTATTACATCGGGGAAGCAGTTGAAGAGCATCATTAATCATTATTTTTTGCTACTGAATTAACTTTTCAATGGCAAATTTCCTGCTTTGAGGCCTGAAATTCTTTCAGTATCTTCTCAAGGACTATGAGATGCACCCCTCGCAGGTATAAACTCCCGGTCACAACTCTATAAGCGTTTAAAGCGCTACACATCTTTAGCAGAATTATGGATTCCATTACCACCGCCGCATCAGTTGTTGCAGCTGGTTTAGCTGTAGGCCTTGGCGCAATAGGCCCTGGTATCGGTCAGGGTAGTGCTGCACAAGGAGCAGTAGAGGGTATAGCCCGTCAACCAGAAGCTGAAGGAAAAATCAGAGGTACTTTGCTTCTTTCTTTCGCTTTCATGGAATCACTTACCATTTATGGGCTTGTGGTTGCATTGGTGCTTCTCTTTGCTAACCCTTTTGCTGGTTGAATATTTCAAAAAAGGGCTGATTGAGTAATTCAATCAATTTGATTAACTCTCAGCCCCAATATTTGAAAATTCTTTAGCAAATTTCAATTGCCGTTATGCGGCTCGTTTAAATTCTTGCACCCCTAGCTAATGCCAACTTTGTTTTTGTTTGGTGCCTCTGAGGGAGGTCTGTTTGATTTCGATGCAACTCTTCCGCTGATGGCGGTTCAGGTTGTATTACTTACTTTCATACTTAATGCTCTTTTCTTCAAGCCTGTTGGACGGGTAGTTGAAGAAAGAGAGGATTATGTAAATACAAGTCGGGCAGAAGCAAAGAAAAAAATTACTGAGGTTGAACTCCTAGAGACTGAACTAAAAGATCAGCTTAAAGAAGCTCGTCTTGAAGCTCAAAAGGTGATTCTTGAAGCAGAGCAGGATTCTGAGAATCTTTATAAAGAAGCTCTTGCTCTTGCTACTTCAGAAGCAAACGCATCGAGAGAGAAAGCTCGTAGAGAGATTGATGCACAAAGAGATGACGCTCTTAATCAACTCAAAAGCGAAGCTAACAATCTTGGTGATTTGATCGTTGAAAGACTCTTGGCAAAAAAATGACTTCTTTAATTTTCGCTTCAGAAGGCTTTGGCCTTAATTTAAATATTTTTGAGACCAACATTCTCAACTTAGCAGTTGTTGTTTTTGGCCTCTACAAGTTCTTGCCAGGTTTTTTAGGGAAAATCCTTGAAAGACGAAGAACAACCATCCTTTCAGACTTGAAAGATGCCGAAGAACGTCTAGCTAAAGCACAAGATTCTCTTTCACAAGCTAAAGACGAACTTTCTTCCGCAAAGCAAAAAGCAGAAAAAATCAGAAATGATTGCAAAGCGAGAGCCGAAGCAATTCGTCTAGAGAGTGAAAAAAGGACTGTTGAAGAAATGGCAAGAATTAAACAAGGCGCTGCATCTGACCTCAATGCTGAAGCTGCAAGAGTGACTTCTCAATTAAGAAAAGAGGCTGCAGAACTAGCTATTGAAAAAGCATTAGCAATGCTTCCTAAAAAATTAGATTCAAATACTCAAGATAATTTTCTTAAACAGTCAATTAAAAATATCGGAGACAACTGATGCCACTACTTAATACTATTACTACTCCATATGCGGAAGCATTCCTTCAAGTCGCTGAGAGTCGAAACGAAGTGGATGAAGTAGTAACTCAAGCTAAATCTATTTTAGAACTCTGGAAATCTTGCCCTGAATTTAGTGATGCAATGTCATCTCCTGTTCTAGAGGTTAATCAAAAGAAAGCCGCTTTAGAAAAGCTTTTTTCTAGTCAGGTAACTTCTTCTTTCTTAAATCTCCTAAAGCTTTTAGCAGATAGACAAAGAATTGGATTGTTGAATTCTGTTTTAGAAAGATTATTGGAAATCTATCGAGAACAAAGAAATATTGCTTTAGCAACAATTACTTCAGCTACAGCTCTAAATGAAGATCAACAATCAGAGCTACTCAAGAAAGTACAATCTATAGCTGGTACAGATAATTTGGAAATCGATCTCAAAGTCGACTCCGAATTGCTTGGTGGCTTTGTGGTCAATGTTGGATCAAAGGTCATTGATGCCAGCATTGCAGGTCAAGTCAGGCGACTTGGTCTTGCTTTGGCCAAGGTCAGTTAATTCTTTCCTGACTTTCTCCTCTTCTTTCTTCCTTAATCTTCCCCAACTTAAGTTAATCCCATGGTTTCTATACGTCCCGACGAGATCAGTTCAATCCTTAAACAACAGATTGCTGATTACGATAAATCAGTATCTGTGAGCAATGTTGGTACTGTTTTACAAATTGGTGATGGTATCGCAAGAGTTTATGGCCTTGAAAAGGTTATGGCAGGTGAACTGGTTGAATTCGAAGATGGAACAGAAGGGATTGCTTTAAACCTTGAAGATGACAATGTTGGTGTCGTGTTAATGGGGGAAGCTTTAGGAGTACAAGAAGGAAGCACAGTAAAAGCAACTGGAAAGATTGCTTCTGTACCAGTTGGTGAGGCAATGCTCGGAAGAGTTGTTAATCCCCTTGGACAGCAAATTGATGGAAAAGGGGAGATGGCTACGACTGACTCAAGATTAATTGAGTCAATAGCTCCTGGAATTATTAAGAGAAAGTCAGTACATGAGCCTATGCAAACTGGCATCACATCTATTGATGCGATGATCCCTATTGGAAGAGGTCAGAGAGAATTGATTATTGGAGATCGTCAAACAGGTAAAACTGCAATAGCAATCGATACAATCATCAATCAAAAAGGTCAAGATGTTGTTTGTGTTTATGTCGCGGTTGGTCAAAAACAAGCATCAGTGGCAAATGTAGTCGAGGTTCTTAAAGAAAAAGGAGCTTTGGATTACACGATTATTGTTAATGCAGGAGCATCTGAAGCTGCAGCTTTGCAATATTTAGCTCCTTATACAGGTGCAGCGATTGCAGAGCATTTTATGTATCAAGGTAAGGCGACACTAGTTATTTATGACGACTTAACCAAACAAGCTCAGGCTTATAGGCAAATGTCATTGCTTTTACGTCGTCCACCAGGTCGCGAAGCGTATCCAGGAGATGTTTTTTATTGCCATAGTCGTTTACTTGAAAGGGCCGCAAAACTCTCTGATTCTATGGGTGCAGGTTCAATGACCTCCTTGCCTATTATTGAAACCCAGGCTGGTGACGTTTCTGCATACATACCAACTAATGTTATTTCAATTACTGATGGTCAGATTTTCTTGAGCTCAGATTTATTCAACTCTGGATTAAGACCTGCAATTAACGTAGGTATATCAGTTAGTAGAGTAGGAGGAGCTGCGCAAACTAAAGCTATTAAGAAAATTGCCGGTACTTTAAAACTTGAATTAGCTCAGTTTGATGAATTAGCGGCATTCTCTCAATTTGCTTCAGATCTTGATGAGGCTACTCAAAAACAATTAGGTAGAGGAAAAAGACTAAGAGAACTTCTTAAGCAACCTCAATTTGATCCTCTTAATCTAGCTGAACAAGTAGCTATTGTTTATGCAGGTGTTAAAGGATTGATTGATGAGGTGCCAGAGGACGAAGTGACTAAGTTTGCTCGAGAATTGCGTGATTATCTAAAAACAAATAAGGCTGATTTTATTAAAAATGTTCTTTCCGAAAAAGTATTAAGTGAAGCATCTGAATCAATGCTTAAAGAAGCAATTAATGAGGTTAAATCCTCGATGCTTGCAGCTTAATTACAGATAACTTAGAGAGAATTACCTATGGCTAACCTCAAGGATATAAGAGACAGAATTGTTTCTGTCAAAAACACTAGAAAAATCACAGAAGCGATGAGGCTCGTTGCTGCTGCGAAAGTGCGGAGGGCGCAGGATCAGGTCCTTCGGAGTCGACCTTTTGCTGATCGATTGGCAAGAGTTTTGGAGAATATACAATCAAGAATGCAGTTTGAAGCTGCTGATTCTCCTTTGCTTAATAGGCGTGAAGTTAAGACAATTACTCTCTTGGCTGTTACTGGTGATAGAGGATTGTGCGGGGGGTACAATGCAAATATTATTAAACGAACGGAAAAAAGATATGCAGAATTAAAAGGTCAAGGATATAGTCCAGACCTAGTGTTGATTGGTAAAAAAGCTATTGGATATTTTGAAAATAGATCTAGTTTGTATAATATAAGGGCTACTTTTAAAGAATTAGAGCAAGTTCCTACCTCTGAGGATGCAGGATCTATTACTAGTGAAGTATTAGCTGAATTTCTCTCTGAAAGCACTGACCGTGTCGAGGTTATTTTTACTAAGTTTGTAAGCTTGGTAAGTTGCAATCCTACTATTCAAACTCTTTTACCTCTAGACCCTCAAGGAATTGCAGATTCGGAAGACGAAATCTTTAGATTAACTACAAAAGATAGTCAATTAATTATTGAGAAAGATGCTGCGCCCGCTAATGAAGAGCCGAAATTACCATCTGATATCGTTTTCGAACAAAGCCCTGATCAGCTATTGAATGCTCTTTTGCCTCTCTATTTACAGAATCAATTATTACGCGCATTACAGGAATCAGCTGCTTCAGAGCTGGCTAGTAGAATGACTGCAATGAATAATGCTAGCGACAATGCTAAGGAATTGGCTAAAAATCTTACTATTGACTATAATAAAGCTCGACAGGCTGCAATTACTCAAGAAATTTTAGAAGTTGTAGGTGGTGCGGCAGCATAGTTTTATCTGTTCTAACTATACGAATTCTTAAAGTATAAATTATTAATAAAGTGAATATTAAATTTGTTGAATTAGAGCTTGATTGGCCTTCTGATTTAAGTTTGTTTGACTTAAGAAACTTTATATTATCCAAGCTACTCAACTATGGTGAACCGCTTAGATGGGCGATTACTTCATTGACTGCTCATTCTGAAAAAAAAATCCAGAAAATATATATTGAAGCAGTATTGATTCTTAATGAAGATAAAACAAAAGATATTAATACTTTTTTGACTTGATTCTTTGATGACTAATACTAAACCTTTGCCAACATTATTGATTATTCCTACTGGCATAGGTTGTGAAATTGGTGGATACGCAGGTGATGCCATCCCTGTCGCGAGACTATTGGCTTCTGCAAGTGAATGTTTAATAACTCATCCTAATGTAATGAATGGTGGGTCTCTATATTGGCCTGAACCTCATATCCATTATGTTGAAGGTTATAGTTTAAATCTTTTTACTGCTGGTGAATTGCTTCTAAAACCAGTAAGGCAACAAAAAGTAGGTTTGTTATTAGATGAAGGTTTAGAGCCAGATTTAAAGAAAAGACATCTACAAGTCGCTGATGGATGTGTTGCAAGCTTAGGGTTAGATATTGGCCCCATAATCACTACTGAAAGAGCTTTGAAAATCAACCTAAAAAAAGGTTTAAGTGGTTCTAGTTGGGGATGTATAGAAGAACCAGATGTTCTTTTAAGAAGCGCTAAACAACTTAAGGAAGCTGGTGCAACAGCAATTGCTGTGATAACTCGCTTCCCTGATGATAGTGACGATTTAGAGACTAAGCTTTATCGTCAAGGTATTGGGGTAGACCTTATTGCGGGTGCAGAGGCTGTAATCAGTCATTTTCTCGTCAAGCATTTGTTAATTCCATGCGCACATGCACCAGGATTAAAGCCTTTACCCATTAATTATGATTTGGATCCTCGAACTTGTGGAGAGGAGATAGGGTATACATTTTTGCCAAGTGTTTTGGTTGGTCTTAGTCGTGCTCCCGATCTTATTTATAAGTCAGCATTGCATACTAAAGAAAAATCTGTTTTACAGCTGACAAAAATATTAAGCAATACGAATTTAGGTGCCGCTGTCGTCCCTCAAGGTGCATTAGGTGGGGAAGCAGTTCTATCTTGTATAGAAAAATCTATTCCTTTGATAATAGTTTCAAATAAAGGAGTATTAAATGTTAACTCTACAAATATGAGGCTTGATAGCTTAGGAAGTCATCAAGATAATAATGTGTTTTACGCTGAAAACTATATTGAAGCGGCAGGTCTGATAACCGCTTTACGTCACGGGATAAATATTAAATCACTACGTAGACCTATTGATTGTTTAAAGGAACTGAAAAATCGATAGATTGAATTAAAAGATTTATCCTGAAGCTATTGGTCTTTTCCATCCACTCCCAAAAGCTTGATTACTAATTTTCAATAGAGGAGGTGCTTGATATCGTTTGAATTCAGCATTCTTTAATAAGTTGACTACTTTGTTAACTAATTTTTTTTCAAATCCTTTTTCTATTAAGACCTCAGTAGGTAAATGGTGTTCAATTAATCCTTTAAGTATTTGATCAAGAATACAATAATCTGGCAAGGAATCGCTATCTAATTGCTCTGGTCGTAATTCAGCACTGGGCGGCTTATTTCTTATTTCGGAGCTGATGACCTCTCCTTTTTCAGGTAGAGAAAAATCTTTTCTACATTTTTGTGACGACTCACTATCAATCCAATTACATAATTTAAATACACTTGTTTTATAGAGATCTCCAATTACAGACAAGCCTCCATTCATGTCTCCGTAAAGGGTGCAATATCCAACGGCTAGTTCGGATTTGTTTCCTGTAGATAAAAGTAAATGTTTTTTCTGATTTGCAAGAGCCATTAATATTGTTCCTCTGATACGAGATTGTAAATTTTCAGCTGTGATACCAGTCGGGGGGCCCCATGTTGAACTAGATAAAACATCATTAAAACTATTCATGAGATCTGAAATTGGAATCTTTTGATGATCTATCCCAAGTCGATTGGCTAATGTTGTTGCATCTTCCACAGATCCATAAGAACTCCATGGCGATGGCATTAAAACTCCATGAACTTTAGAGATGCCTAAAGCTGCTACAGCAATAGTCGCAACCAAGGCTGAGTCGATTCCTCCACTTAATCCAATAATGGCACTATCGAAATTACATTTTTTTGCATAGTCTTTAACTCCAAGAACTAAAGCCCTGAAGAGGAGTTCTTGTGATGTTGTATCTGTTCTTGAGATTGATTGTTTTTGAGTGAGCGAAGTTATATCACATAGAGCAACTGATTCTTTAAAGGCAGAAAGTTCTTGTTGTAACTTTCCCTCTCTATCGAGAGTAAAACTAGAACCATCAAAAATAAGTTCATCATTCCCTCCTATTTGATTGACATATATCAGAGGGCATGAAAGACGAATGGCTGCTTTGGCTGCAATTTTTTGGCGTAATAGACTTTTTGATTGAATAAATGGAGAAGCTGAAAGATTGATCAGCAAATCTAATTTCTCTTTCTCTAGAGATCTTAAAGGGTCTTTACCTAAGATTTTTTCATTTTGTAGACTTTGCTCTACCCATATGTCTTCACAAATAGTTATTCCGATGCGCCAATCTTTTTCTTTACAATTTAAATTTAAAATACTACTATTTTCTGCGGAACGAAAATAACGTTTTTCATCAAAAACATCATAAGTCGGTAGGAGTTGTTTCCTCGCTACGACTCTCCAAGAGCCTTTCCCTAAAATAACAACTGAATTATATAGCTTAGGAACTTCTATATCTGGAGTAGGTTCTGCGATACCAACTAAGACAGATAAGCTGTTATTAAGATGATTTAATTTTTTGCTGAGTTTGTTTAGGATATATCGTTCCTCCTCAAAAAGGCGTGGATTAAATAATAAATCTTTTGGTGGATAGCCAATAAGAGAAAGCTCTGGTGTTATTACTAAATCTACATTGTTATTTTTGATACTTTTGCATACTTCAAATATTTTATTTGCATTACCATCTAGATCTCCAATGACAGGATTTAGTTGGGCTAGTACTAATTTCATTTTCTTTTATCGGCAAGACCATATAGATTTTCTTCGAGGAGTGTTGGAACTAGTTCTGAGGGGACTAGTCTTTCTTGAGGCCTTTCTCTAAACTTTGAACTAGAAGATCTAGGTATCTTAAAAGGCAATAAATCAACTTTTCCACCAAGCTTCTTAATTTTATCTAGTTGCTTAACGCTAATTGGCCATCCATCTCTAATTACGATAGCAATTTTTGCTTTGCTTAGAATAGACTCAGCATTAAGCCACTTAGGAATTTGAACAGCTAAATCACTACCAATTACAAAACTAAAATTTGCTTCAGGCCATAGCTCTAATGCTTTTTTCAGAGTATGAATTGTCCTGGGACTACTCAACTCTTGAACTAGCTCTAATTTAGGATGTGAGATTTTTTGGACAAGAATTTTTAAAAGCTCAGTCCTTTTTAGAAGTGAAATTTGATGCTTTTTATCAGGATTATCACTTGCCCAAGTGATGACTTTAGGAAAGACTTTTGTTAACTCTCTCAATAAAGCTTGGTGACCCAAAGTTGGTGGATCGGCGCTTGTCCCAAATAAGGCTATTGAATTTATATTGGCTTTCATGGTAATAAATGTTTTTTATTTTTATTGCTTTTTGATGCAAGAAATCTAAAATCACCAAGCATTATTCTTAAATCTGTATTTTTTCTTAGAAGATAATCCAACATTAGGCGAGGTCGCCCATCTTTCCTGTTTGTACTGATTAGAAATTTGTAAGCCGCATGACGACCTATACGTTTTGTCGCATGAATAGCAAGAGCTGCTTGAGCTATGGCAACGGGAGTAGCAGGTGCAAGGCTTAACCCTCCAGTAAGAGGTGAAGCAAGGATAAGTATGTGCTTGAGAAAATTTAAAGTAATTTGGATTCCTATCTGAACTCCTCCCAGTAATGAGTTTTGGAGACTAAGTTTTTTCACTAGTTCTCTGGCCGCAGACCCACCAACTTCTAAACCATATAATTGACTTAATTGAATGACTAGGGCACTATCACAACCAATACCAGCAAAAAGGTCAACCATTAAAAAGGGATTAATTGCTACTCCGGAGGCTTTGAATGCAGCATATTTACCAATTAAACTTTGTGCAGCTTCTTTTTTTTTCAGCAATCGATTCTCCTTAAGTAATTTATAGAATTGATCTGCAAGTCTGAGACTATTTATGCAAAGAAGCAATTCACCGCTTTGATCAATAATATCTTGAAGCTCGCTTTTGAGGAAATCTATTTTAGGAGATTTTTGATAGCTCCTCACAGTACCATCTAGTTTTATTTTTGCTTCCCTAGGAGATGATGCTACTAGAGCAATTTCAACCTTTTGTTTGTAAAATGATAACTTCTTAGTAATACTCGAGATGATTAATTTTGTTTCTCTTTCATTCCATTGATCACAACGATTTAATACTATAAGAATGGGTTTATTTTGCTTTAAAAGTTTTTCTATTGAGTCCAGCTCGATGCGAGTTATATCACTATCAATTACAAAAAGAATTAAATCTGTATCTAATAAATAATTAAAATTTATTTCTTCTTCTCTTTTATGTTTATTTATTTCATCTATACCTGGCGAGTCTATTAATTCAATTTTATTTAAGCTTTTAAAAACTTTGCCCCACTTATAAGATTTAATTTTCTTGGTATTACCGTTAATTATATCGGTTTTGAATACTTGCTTTTCAATTAATGCATTTAATAAGCTTGATTTACCAACTCCAACGCGACCATATACAGATATCTGCAGTTCTTTTTTTTCTAATTTATTTATTTGAAAGTCAAGTTGATTTAAAAGGGTTTCAAATTTCTTTTTCTCATAATTTGTAAGATTTAAAGTCTTTTTCCATTCATTAAGTATAAACTTACATTTTTTTGGCATATTTATATTTTTAATCATTTATTAGATTTCCTCCACCAACCAGCTAATACCGCTAAGACAGCCTCTGCACCTATCAAGCCAACAAATCCTCCAAATTCGTCTACTACAACTCTGACTCCGTTGTTGTCGTCATTAAATCCAAGAAGCAGTCTATCTACTCGAATCATTTCAGGTACAAAATCTACATTCTCGCTTAGATCGTATGGAGTCAGGTGTGAGTCTCCTCGCAATAAAGAGGTTAATAGCTTTTCACGGTTGGCGACACCAACGACTTTATCTACTTCATCACCTAACACAACCCACCATGTTGAATTATTCTCTAATAAGTTTGACTTTACAGAGTGTAGAGACACTCTTCCAGGGAGTGTGGGGGCGGCAACCCTTGGGGTCATAAGATCTTTAGCAGTAAGATCATTTAGCTGGAAGACTTTTGATATCATCGCGGCTTCATCGGCTTCTATTTGACCTATTTGAGATCCAAGTTTGGCCATCTGTCTAATTTCTTCTTCATCAGTGGTTAGCTCACTCTTTGCAGTTATAATTGGTAGTAGACGTTCAAGAAATATTAGCAATGGGCGCATTATTATACTTAAAAAATCAAGGATAGGAGCACTAGTTAAACTGATTTGCAATGCAAGTCTAGTCCCCAGAGCTTTTGGTACGATTTCTCCAAGAAGTAAAACAAGAATTGTTAGGCCAATTGAAAATATTGGCATTAGATATCCAATTTTATTTTGAAATATGAAACTTGCGTAGCTACCAACCATCAAACTTCCAAAAATATTGAAACTGTTATTAGCAATTGTTACTACAGTTAAAGTCCTTCCAAGTCTATGACGTAATTTTTCTAATCTTTTCGCTCCTAGCACTTTTGGACTTCTTCTGGCTAGCTCATGTACCCGTAATGGATTAACTGCCAACAATGCTGCTTCTATCCCTGAGCACATTGCAGAGCCTATTAAAACAACCACAACAAGAGCAGTTAAGAGCAGAATGTCTTGGCTCATTCTCTAAAGATTTTTAAAAGAGTAAGGATCTTTTCATTTATTTTTCCACTAAGTGAGTTCTCTTGCCATCCTTAAGAGTAAATAGGAGTATTTTTTTGGCTAATTCAAGCGTTTTTCGTCAGCGCAGAAACTTATTTTTGTCACACTTAGGTTCTTACGCGGCCATTATCCCTGCTGCGGAATTAGTTACTCACCATGCAGACTGTGAATATCCTTTCAGGCAAAATAGTGATTTTTGGTACTTAACTGGTTTTGATGAGCCAAATGCAGTGGCGTTATTTTTACCTCACAAACCTAATGGAGAAAAATATGTATTATTTGTCTTGCCTAAAGATTCTGCGGCAGAAGTTTGGACGGGATTTAGATGGGGAACAAAAGGAGTTTTAGATAATTTCGATGCTGACATATCTCATCCTCTAAACGAATTGCCAAATTTATTACCTCATTATTTAGAGGGGGCCGAAGGGATTGCTTTTCGAGTTGGTAAACATTCACATTTGGAACCTTTAGTTTTAAAAACATGGTCTGAGCATTTGCAAAAACTTCCAAGAAGTGGCTTTTCTCCATTATCAATGATTGCGCCTTGCCCAATTCTTCATGACATGAGACTTCGAAAGGATGATTTTGAAATAGAAAGAATGCGTATTGCATCGAAAATTTCAGCAGAGGCTCATGAACTAGTTAGAGAATTTGCCCGTCCAGGGATGAATGAAAGAGATTTACAAGCTCAAATAGAAAAATACTTTCTTGAGAAGGGGACTCGAGGACCTGCTTATGGCTCCATAGTGGCATCAGGAGATAATGCATGTGTTCTCCATTACACGGCAAATAATGCAACGATAAGAAGTGGAGACTTGGTTTTGATAGATGCTGGATGCTCTTTGGATGACTATTACAATGGTGACATAACAAGAACCTTCCCAATTAATGGGAAATTCTCTGGAGAACAAAAAGCTTTATATGAAATTACCCTTATAGCTCAAAAAGCCGCAATTAAATGTGTTCGTTCAGGAAATAATGCCGAAAATGTCCATATGACAGCTCTGCAACACCTTGTTGAGGGATTAGTTGATATTGGCTTACTTGTTGGAAATGTTGATTCGATTATTGAACAAGAAGCTTATTCTCACTTGTATATGCATAGAACAGGGCATTGGTTAGGTCTTGATGTTCACGATGTAGGTGCTTACAGGCTGGGGGATTATCATTTGAATCTTGAACCTGGAATGATTTTGACGGTTGAACCTGGTATTTACATTAGTGATCGGTTACCAGTGCCGAAGGGACAGCCACAAATCGACGAAAGGTGGAAGGGTATTGGAATTCGTATTGAGGATGATGTTTTGGTTACAAGCGATTCAGTCGAAGTATTGAGTAAGAATGCTTCGAAGAATTTGATTGATCTAGAAAATTAATTGAATTTCCTTCTTTATTCTCTGTGAAAATCTGATCAATTAAAACTTTTGAAATTTTCTAATTCTTAGAAAATATTTTCCCCTTCAAATTTCAATCATTATTAAATAGTAGAAAAGCTTTTGAATTCCAACTTTAGTAATTCAAATAGGTCCTTGTTCCTGTTAAGTTAGGTATTTGTTAGCTAGTTGAAAATTTAGAGATGATGGTTTCTGAAGAGGCTGGTACTGTTCAAGAAGATGTGACAAGTACTGAAGCAAACACACAATCTGAAAATCAAGGAAAAGTAGACTCGGATGAACCGAAGTCAGGCAGGCCAAGTGCGCTTGGCGGTGCTGCAGCATTAGCAACTGCAACGATTGATGCAGATGGTGTACCTTCTGGGCATACCCCAAAGGCGGATGAGGGGAGATTTTTGCTTAAAATTCTCTGGTTGCCAGATAATGTTGCTTTGGCTGTTGATCAAATTGTAGGAGGAGGTCCTAGCCCACTTACAGCTTATTTCTTTTGGCCTAGAGAAGACGCATGGGAAACATTAAAGTCTCAATTAGAAGAAAAAAGTTGGATTACTGATAATGAAAGAGTCGAAGTACTTAATAAAGCGACAGAGGTTATAAATTATTGGCAAGAAGAAGGCAAGGGTAAGACTTTGGAACAAGCTAAACTTAAATTCCCTGATGTAACATTCTGTGGAACTGCATAAAAAAATTCCTTGAAATATTTAATTCAAGGAAAATATACAATTAATTTTAAATTTAATTTGATTTTGATGCTTGAAACCAAGCTTTTGCTTTGTTCAAATATTCTTGAGCTTTAATTTTTTCAGTGTTAGCTTTTTTATTTTCTACTTGGTTTAGTTGATTTTTAGCTTGCTCTAATTCAGCTTCAGCTTGAGCTGAATCAATGTTTTTTCCCATTTCAGCTTTATTTACTAAAACAGTAACTTCGTTAGATTCAACTTCCGCAAAACCTCCAGTTAAGGCAATTGAGTCCCAATTGCCATTTTTTAAAACCCTTAATACGCCAAAATCAATAGCAGTGACCATTGAAATGTGACCTGGTAAAACTCCCAAAAGACCTGTAGTGCTTGGAAGTATGATTTCATCTGCGGTATCGTCAAATACGCTTTGATCAGGGGCAAGAACTCTAAGAGTTAAAGACATTTCTTGGGTGTTATGGAAAAAGTTTGGAGAGGGGAATTTAAAAGAAACAAAAACAATTAAGCTTTTGCCTCAGCTTCTATTTTTTCTGCTTTAGCTTTTACTTCATCAATGCTTCCAACCAGATAGAAAGCTTGTTCAGGTAAATTGTCGAGTTCACCAGAAAGAATCATATTGAAGCCTTTAATTGTGTCTTCTAATTTCACATATTTACCTGACATACCTGTGAAAATCTCAGCCACAAAGAATGGTTGAGATAAGAATTTCTCAATTTTTCGGGCACGATCAACTGTCTTTCTATCTTCTTCTGATAGTTCGTCTAATCCTAAAATTGCAATGATATCTTGCAATTCTTTATATCTCTGGAGTGTTGACTGAACTGCTCTTGCTGTCCGGTAATGCTCATCTCCCACAACAGATGGCTGAAGCATGGTGCTGGTTGAGTCAAGTGGATCAACAGCAGGGTAAATTCCTTTAGCGGCAAGAGCTCTTGCTAGAACTGTAGTAGCATCTAAATGAGCAAAAGTAGTAGCAGGTGCAGGGTCTGTTAAATCGTCAGCAGGTACATAAACAGCCTGAATTGAGGTTATGGATCCTTCAAGGGTTGAGGTGATTCTTTCTTGAAGTTCTCCTACGTCAGTTCCTAATGTTGGTTGATATCCTACTGCTGATGGCATACGACCTAATAAGGCAGATACTTCTGAGCCAGCTTGTACAAATCGGAAAATATTATCAATAAACAAAAGAACATCCTGCTTATTCACATCGCGAAAATGCTCAGCCATTGTCAATGCGGAGAGTCCAACTCTCATTCTTGCTCCTGGTGGCTCATTCATTTGACCAAAGCACAAAGCAACTTTTGACTTAGTTAGATCTTCTGAATTAATAACCCCAGATTCTTTAAATTCTTCATATAAGTCATTACCTTCTCTGGTCCTTTCCCCTACACCTCCGAATACTGATACCCCTCCGTGTTCTTTGGCAATATTATTTATTAACTCTTGAATTAGAACTGTTTTACCAACTCCAGCACCGCCAAATAATCCAACTTTTCCGCCCTGTCGATAAGGAGCAAGTAAATCAATAACTTTAATACCAGTCTCAAATACTTTTGGTTTGGTTTCTAAGTCAGTAAGGCTGGGAGCTGATCTGTGGATTGGGGAGGTCGTGACGTTTTGAAGATCTCCTTGCTCATCAACAGGCTCTCCAAGGACGTTAAAAATTCTTCCGAGTGTTGCTTCGCCAACAGGAACAGATATAGGAGCTCCAGTGTCTATGGCTTCCATACCTCTAACTAATCCATCGGTTCCGCTCATCGCAACAGCTCTAACGCGATGGTCACCTAATAATTGTTGAACTTCAGCTGTCAGTGCAACATCTTGTCCTGCAGGATTTTTAGCCTCAATTCTTAACGCATTAAGGATTTTTGGTAGTTTGCCGGCAGGAAATTCGACATCTAAAACAGGACCAATAACTTGGCGAACAATGCCCTTAGTTCCAACAGTAGCAGTAGCAGAAGCGGCCATAAGATCACTAGAAACTTTGTGAGCATGCTCTGATTCGCATACTCTTTATCAGCGGCTAAGACTACCACTTCACAGGCATTTTTTTGAAGTGTTCGGTCAACCGCACAGAATAAATGTGGTCTTGAGCGTACTTAGACGCATAAATTAATGTCGTTGGTAATGAGTAATACTCTTTATCGAGCTGCGCTATGCGCATTTTTGTTTTTTTTGCTCCTGCATTAATTTATGGCAGCTGTATCCCTCAGCGTCTCCACTGTTAAGCCACTTGGAGACCGTGTATTTGTAAAAGTTTCTGAATCAGAAGAGAAGACGGCGGGCGGCATATTGCTGCCCGACACAGCAAAAGAGAAACCTCAAGTTGGCGAAGTTGCTCAGGTTGGACCTGGTAAACGTAACGAAGACGGTTCTCGTCAATCTCCTGAAGTAAGTGTTGGAGACAAAGTTCTCTACAGTAAGTACGCAGGTACTGATATCAAACTTGGCAGTGATGAATATGTTCTCTTATCTGAGAAAGATATTTTAGCTGTCGTTAATTAAAACTCAGCTTTACTAGCTGCAGTCCAATCCAAAAAACTTTTCGAAATTAAAGGAAATCGCCACTTATGGCTAAGCGCATCATTTACAACGAGCAAGCCCGCCGTGCACTCGAGCGAGGTATTGACATTTTGGCTGAATCAGTCGCAGTAACCTTAGGACCTAAAGGTCGTAATGTTGTTCTGGAGAAAAAGTTTGGTGCACCTCAAATAATTAATGATGGTGTAACTATTGCTAAGGAGATCGAACTAGAAGATCACATTGAGAACACAGGAGTTGCTCTAATTCGTCAAGCTGCCTCAAAAACTAATGATGCGGCAGGCGATGGAACAACCACTGCAACTGTTCTAGCTCATGCCATGGTTAAAGCTGGTTTGAAAAATGTTGCTGCAGGTGCAAATGCAATTACTCTAAAAAAAGGCATAGACAAAGCAACTGAATTTTTGGTTGAAAAGATTAAAGATCATTCAAAACCCATAAGTGATAGTAATGCAATTGCTCAGTGTGGGACTATTGCCGCTGGTAATGACGATGAAGTTGGCAGAATGATTGCTGATGCAATGGATAAAGTTGGTAAAGAAGGGGTAATTTCTCTAGAAGAAGGTAAATCAATGACCACTGAGTTAGAGGTCACTGAAGGTATGCGCTTTGATAAGGGATATATCTCTCCCTACTTTGCAACCGATACTGAAAGAATGGAAGCAGTATTGGATGAGCCATACATACTATTAACTGACAAAAAAATTGGTCTAGTTCAAGATCTTGTTCCTGTTCTTGAGCAAGTGGCCAAAACTGGTAAGCCTCTTCTTATAATTGCTGAAGACATTGAAAAGGAAGCTTTGGCAACCTTGGTTGTTAATAGATTAAGAGGTGTTTTGAATGTTGCAGCGGTTAAAGCTCCAGGCTTTGGAGATCGTAGAAAAGCGATGCTTGAAGACATGGCTGTTTTAACTAATGGTCAACTCATTACTGAGGATGCTGGCTTAAAACTAGAAAATGCCACTCTTGATATGCTTGGTACTTCAAGAAGAGTAACCATCAATAAGGATACTTCAACAATTGTTGCTGAAGGGAATGAAGTAGCTGTAAATGCCAGGTGTGAACAAATAAAGAAGCAGATGGAAGAGACTGATTCAACATATGACAAAGAAAAGCTTCAAGAAAGACTGGCCAAGCTATCTGGTGGTGTGGCTGTAGTGAAAGTTGGAGCTGCAACCGAAACTGAGATGAAAGACAAAAAACTTCGTCTTGAAGATGCAATCAATGCAACTAAAGCTGCCGTTGAGGAAGGAATTGTTCCTGGTGGTGGCACTACGCTTGCCCATCTTGCTCCTGCTTTGGGAGATTGGTCTTCATCTAATCTTTCAGGCGAGGAATTAATAGGAGCTAATATTGTTGAGGCTGCGCTTACTTCTCCATTAATGCGGATAGCTGAAAATGCTGGAGCTAATGGAGCAGTTGTTGCAGAGAATGTGAAATCTAAGCCTGTAAATGATGGCTATAACGCCGCTACTGGTGAATATGTAGATATGCTTTCTGCTGGAATTGTTGACCCTGCGAAAGTAACTCGCTCTGGTCTTCAAAATGCGGCCTCAATAGCCGGAATGGTTCTCACGACAGAATGTATAGTTGCTGATTTACCTGAGAAGAAAGATGCTTCTCCAGCTGGCGGTGCTGGTGGAATGGGTGGTGATTTTGATTATTAAAGATTCATATACTTAATAATCAAAATAAAATATTGGAGAGATTGCTACTTAGCTTTCTCTCCTTTTTTGTGAAGAAAAAAGATAAATTAAGATAATTTCTTTTCGAAATTCTTATTAAAAACTTATATAA
The DNA here is from genome assembly GCF_003208055.1 of Prochlorococcus marinus XMU1408. Taxonomy (NCBI): domain Bacteria; kingdom Bacillati; phylum Cyanobacteriota; class Cyanophyceae; order Synechococcales; family Prochlorococcaceae; genus Prochlorococcus; species Prochlorococcus marinus. Next base: position 249,166 of record NZ_QJUE01000005.1, on the reverse strand, counting down.
TAAGGGTAAAAGTTAAGTAAAATATTATTATTTTAACCACCCAGCGCTAAGAATAATAGCAAGAGCTAAAAATAATATAAGACATGACCAAGTTGCTTTATTTAAAGTCGATTCAGCACTACTTGCACTCGTAAACATAGAACTTCCACTAGAAGCTAGTCCGCCCATCCCATCTCCTTTTGGGCTATGAAGAAGCACTAAAAGTATTAGAAAAACTCCTGAAATTGCCCATGCCCAAGATAAAAGTGGAATGATCATTTTTCTTTATTAAGCTGGTTGAGGAATGAGATTTGATTTTTTAGGTAAGTTAATTGGTTCAATAAGAGTTGAGCCAGTCATTGCTTTTGGTTTTGGTAAATTTAACAAATGTAAAAGGGTAGGAGCTAAATCTGATAATCCACCTCCGCACTCCCTAAGTTTTATATCATTGCCATAACCTTTCAATTTACGCTTTTCACCTTCTACGAGTATCACTGGGACAGGATTTGTAGTATGGGCAGTCCATGGTTGGCCATCAGGGCCTTTCATCATTTCAGAATTACCATGATCAGCAGTTATAAGAAGAGATCCCCCTAGTTTTCCTATTGAATTTAATAATTTCCCAACACAGCTATCAACTTTTTCATTGGCTTTGATTGCTGCGTCCATTATTCCAGAATGGCCAACCATATCAGGATTAGCAAAATTGATGACCACTAATGAATAAATTCCGCTATCAATTGCTTTGATACAACTTTCTGTTAGCTCGTCAGCTGACATCTCAGGTTGTAGATCGTATGTTGCCACTCTTGGTGAAGGTACTAGATGTCTTACTTCTCCCTTTAATGGTTTTTCAATACCACCATTTAAAAAATACGTTACGTGAGGATATTTTTCAGTTTCAGCGGTCCGATATTGATTTAATCCATGTTTAGCGACCACTTGACCTAATAAATCATTAAGAGGTTCAGGTGGAAAAGCTACTGATACTGGAAGACCTGATTCATATTGAGTAAAGGTCAGTACGTCTATATCTATTTTGTTTTTTCTCTCAAAGCCATCAAAATCTTTTAATTTAAGTGCCTTAACTAATTGCCTAGCTCTGTCAGGTCGAAAATTAAAAAAAATTACACCATCTCCGTCCTTTAAGAAGGAAGAAGAAAGCCTAACGGGTTCAAGAAATTCATCTGTAATTCCCTCCTCATAGCTTTTATTTAAACTTTCTTCCGCAGATAGTTCGCTAACAATAAAGTTTGGATTTGTAAGGAGTTCATAGGCTTTTAATGTTCTTTCCCATCGATTATCTCTATCCATAGCCCAATATCTTCCACAAATTGATGAAATCTGCCCTACTCCAGTTGAATTTATTGTAGTTTCTATTTTTTTTATATAAGTTGAGGCACTTTTTGCGGAAGTATCTCTTCCATCAGTGAAAAGATGCAATGAGACATTTTCTAGCTCTTTTTCAGCAGCCCATTGAATTAATCCGCATAAATGATTGATATGGCTATGAACACCTCCATCAGAGCAAAGTCCCATAATATGAAGAGTGCCATCATTCTTTTTTAAGTTTTTAGAAAGTTCGTCAAGAGGCTTATTTTCAATTAATTTATTTTCTTTAACGGTATTAGATATTCGAACCAATTCTTGTTGAATTATTCTTCCTGCTCCAATAGTTAGATGCCCAACTTCAGAGTTTCCCATTTGATTATCTGGTAGACCAACATCTGCGCCACTAGCTTCAATAAGAGTGTGAGGGTAAGCGTGCCATAAAGCATCCATTACAGGAGTGGAGGCTTGCTTGACAGCATTATTTTTAATTTCCTCAGTATGGCCCCAGCCATCAAGTATCGCCAGAACAACTGGCGCTACTTTACTTTTGGTCATTGAAACAGCGGCGTTACTGCTTGACATTCAAAGAAATTGATTCCTGTTGATGTGTTCCTTTTGTATTAAATTACTTCCTAATAGGTAAACAGGCTAATACTTTGATGTTTGGTTAGCTTTTCCCTATTAGATTAAAAAAGTATTTCAGTTATTCCTAAGAAAAAATAAAATTTTTAGGGCTTTAAATTATGTCAGATGAAATCATACAAAAAGAGATAGAAATCCTCTCAAAAAAAGAACTTGATAGAACCATAAAAAGGTTAGCTTCTCAAATTTTGGAAAAGGTTCCAAATACAAGTTCTTTATTGCTTGTTGGAATACCAACAAGGGGAGTTTATTTGTCTAAATTATTAGCAATTTATTTAGAAGAATTATCAGGCCAACCAGTCGAGAATGGTTGTCTAGACCCTACTTTTCATAGAGATGATCTTTCGAGAGTTGGTACTCGAATAGCTCAAGTAACTAATTTACCCTCAACTGTTGATGATAGGGAAGTAGTATTAATTGACGATGTTATTTATACCGGGAGAACAGTTAAAGCAGCTCTTGAAGCTCTACACCTATGGGGGAGAGCAAAAAGAGTCATGCTCGTTGCGATGGTGGATAGAGGTCATCGGGAAGTCCCAATTCAGCCAGACTTTTGTGGACGTGTGGTGCCAACTAGCAAAGATGAGACTATTGATCTTAGATTGAAGGAAGTTGATGATGAAGAAGGCATATTTCTATGTAAAAAATAGAAAATGTGATTAATTTTTTTATTGTGTTATCTAATTGGGCCAAGATTTTTAATTGTTATTATATTATTATTTCTTAGATCTGTGCCTTCAACTTCTATCTCACAAAAATCGTTAATTGTAAATCTTAATTTAATGCAATCCTGACCAAGTTCTCCTGGAGGTGATAGAGGAATCGAAATAATTTTATTATTTAATTTCTTTATTCTCCCATCAAACTCTATTTCTTTTATTGTAGGTAATCCGTCTATGTAAATAATTTCACTAGAGCCTTTTTCCTCAGGTTCTCCTATTATTAAGTCAATAGATAATTGATTGTTAATGCTAGAGGCTAAAATTATTTCTAAAGGTTTACTAGTGGGCCAGGGCTGTCCAGGAAAAAAAAGAGGGTGCCATATATGCTTTTCATTTTTCTTATTCCAACATTTTAAACTTACTCCTTTATTTAAAACATCTTTCACCTGAACACCAGGTGTGAGCTTTAAAGCACCAAGTGCAATAGCTTCAACAGGTGGAGGCATAATAAAAGGTACTGAATTACAAAGACTACCAATAAATTTTTTAATTAATGGTATTTGTGACCCCCCACCAACCAAAACAATACTATCAAGCTCATCTAATTTAAAAGAGTTACGTTTTGCATTATTTATGGTTGTATTGAAAAGAATTTCAATACTTTTTAGTAGTCCTTTTTCTATAAGCAATTCTTCAAGTCCTTTCTTAGATAACTTTAAAAACTTTTCTTTATTTTGACTGTTTCTTACTTTTTTCGTTATGACAAATGTCTCCTTTATCTCTGCATTGCTTAGTTCACATTTGAGTTCTTCTGCCTTGCTTAATATTAAATTTGTTGGTGAGTCTTCTGGTAGTAAATGATTAGATATCCACCTGTCGATATCTTTGCCACCTAATCTTAGTCCTGACTTCCCTAAAACTTTTGCTGTGCGAAGAACTTGTGTACTTTTTCCCTCTAAATTATTCCCATCAAATCTGACAAGCTGAGCAATTGGAGATGCTTGCCCTTCTCCTCCCTCTAAAGCAACGACTGACATATCAATCGTACTTCCCCCAAAGTCTAAAACAAGCAATTTGGATCCAGGCTCTAGGCCTGCCCCCATAGCAGCGGCAGTAGGTTCATCAACTAGTGCAATTTCTTTTACTTCTAGAGAGTTGCAGACTTTAATTAGCCAACTTCTATATTCTCTATATGTGTCAACAGGCGCAGTCAAAACCAATCTTTTTATATTGACTTTTTTGGTAATTTTCCTCCAAATGCTGTGAATTAAAATTTCTCCTGCTTTCTCAGGGGGGATTGTTGAGTTATAGATAGGATCAATTGATGGGCATCCAATCCATCTTTTAAAATCTTGACTTAAATTATGTTCTTTATTTTCACTAATGAGGTTGAATTCAATAACTTGTTGCCCTACTAAATAGTCTTCTTCTTTTTCTGTCGATTGCCAAATTAGGCTTGGAATCTCTCCAGGAGAGCGACTAATTGGAGTCAATTCGAGAAGTTCTGGAGACTGACCATTTTCTTTTTGAAAGACTACTACCGTTGTTGAACTACCTAAATCGATTGCTAATGTTCCAAAAACATTTGGATTGGTTTCAGTTGGTTTGTTGTTTTCTAATTGATCTATGTTGTTATTAAGCATCTATGTTGAGAATGAATTAGAGGTTTCAGCAAGACTTAATTAATAGGACATGAGTTTAGAAAAGCTTACGGTACTGTTATTATTTGCCAAAAAATTTCGAAATGAACGATTTTCTCCTAGAATAAATAAACAATAAAGTTTTTAGTGTGATCAAGTCAGGTTCAGGAGTTAATTCCAAGGATTTAGCAAAAAGAGGAGAGAGTCTTATTAGGCACTCAACTAATCGTTACTTAACCACGGTTCGTATTGCTTTTAGAGCTAAGCAAAGAAGATTTGATGATTTTGATGGGCTTTTAGAAGAATCAACAGTTAAACCAGTCCAAAGGGCCATAATTGAATTGAGTGATGAACAAGATCAGCCTGATCTTTTGCCTGGGTAGGTGATAAAAAAAGAAGGTCATGGTTGGAGAATAATTACTGATTCATCAAGAGATAGATTTTCTACACTTATAGGTGGCGAATGTTGGGCAATAGAGTTGAATGAATCTGAATGGGAAATTCTCGTTAGACTAGTAGTAGATTTGTCTAATCAATATATTGACATTAAAGATCAATTAATGGGAGATGAGAATATAACTTTGGAATTAGGTAGGAGTCCTTGGTTTGCAATATTGAAAGGAGATAAAAATGGTTGGGACCTAAAATTGATCCTGACTCCAAGTGATTCTGTCAATCGAGGAGCAGAGATTTTTTGGCCTAGAAATGTAACTATGTTTGTTACTAATGCGATGAGAACAATGTGGGATTGCGGCTATTTGTGAAAGAACTTAATCAAAAGTTTTTCAATTTTTCCCCAAAATTAAGTGATTTAACCAACACCTTTTCCACAGGATTAATGCGATTAATTGAATTCTGACTGTAGGCTGTGGAAAAAATTGATTATTAACAATTTAAATCTGATTAATAAATAGTGCTTATTATAAATATAAGCATTATTTATAGTTTTTATTAGAAAGCTGTTGAGTACTTGATCTGAGAATGAGACAGCCCGAGAAAGAGTTTCTTCTAATTTGATTTTGAGAGTAATTTGAAATGGATTAATTTCTCAAAAGCTTCGTAATGAAGAATATTGAATTAACTGAAGAAAAACGGTCAACTAAAAGTTCAGGAGTTTTGGACTCAGAGGAGATAATTAGTTTTCAAACAGAAATACCTATGCCTATTCAACAAGCAATGAAAGTGTATATTGAGAAGCATCCAAATTGGGATCAATATAGGCTTGTGCAAGCTGCACTTGCGGGATTTTTAATTCAAAATGGAATCAGTTCGAGATTGATAACACGTCTTTATATCGGGAATATGTTTGGATCTCATTCTTTTTAAATTAATTTTTCTGGAGCTTATTGAGTAGTTCTAGAGCGATGGATTTTTTAATTGGCATTATTGATAGTCTATTACCTTTGCGAACTAGAGTTAGTTCTTCTGATGTATAAGCTTGAGATAACTCCTTTAAAGTAATCATATTCTTAAATTCACAAATATATTTGGTCTTCACACAATCCCAACGAGGGTTTTCTTTGTTTGATTTATTGTCAAAGTACTTAGAACTTTCATCAAATTGATAAGGGTCAATTAAATGTGTCTCAATAATTTCCATCAGACCTACTATCCCTGGCGGTTTAGTATTTGAATGATAAAAAAAAGCTTGATCACCAATGTTCATTGATCTCATAAAGTTTCTAGCCTGATAATTTCGAATACCATCCCAAAGAGTTTCTGTTTCTTTTTTTAAATCTTTAATACTGTAAGCATCTGGCTCACTTTTCATTAGCCAATAGTTGATTTCTTTTGATGCCATGGGATCTCAGCGATATTGCAATGTGTGGATGGTGTGTGGATGGCTTAACATTCTCACCCCTATTTCTTTATTCTATTTCAATCAGGTTTCTATTACTAATAACTAACAGAAAGCAAGTTTCAGAAAAAATGATGATTGCTAATAAGACCCCCCTGTTGAGAAAACTAGTGCGCAAACAGATTTGAGTTTTTAGTATTTTCTATCTATATGATTTTCAAAACCAATCTAGACAACACTCATTGATGGAGTGATGTTTGGACGTTATGTGTTTATTTAATGTGTATGAAGCTTTTTTATATCTATTCCTTAGAGCTGTATAAATAGTACTTCCTAATTCTTCTAGCTGATCTAGTGAAAAAATAATTCTTTTACCATTTCTTGTATGGCAAAAATTTTCCACACATTGATACTTTTACTCTGTCACCTTTTGGGTCTTCAACCTTATCGACGTTAATTGTAAAATCAATGGCACTCATGATTCCATCACCAAACTTTTCTTGAATAACGTCTTTCATGGGCATTCCATATACTTGCATGATTTCATAAAATCGATATATCAAAGGATCAGTTGGGATGACTGGATCTAGTGATCCTTTCACTGGAGGCGTTGTTAATAATTCTTTTAGTCCTAAATCAAGTCCTAACTTAGTCAATAATTTCTCAGCTTCTTCCTCACTTGCAGTTGCTTGACCATAAAAAAGACTTGCAACCCAGACTTCATCAAGTCCCAATAGATTTCCAATTTCCGAAAAGGTTAAACCTTTTTCTTTTTTTGCTTTTAATAGTAATGGAGTAGCTTCAAAAATTGACATAGAGATAAATCTAAGAATGAAAGATAGCTATCTCTCTAAAAGAAAAGATTCTTTGAGATAAGCAATTAATTAATAAGTCTTAGTCTTAATTCTTTCAGTCATATCAATTACATATCTATTAATTGATTGTGTATATAATCTTACAATGAGTTTTTTATTTTCATGCAATAAAATTAAAAGTAAATAGAAATTATAAGTATTTGATTCGAATTAATTACTTGTTATTTTTACAATAAATCATATTTTGAATCCTCTTTGATCTCGTCCCAAAGGTCTTTTATTGATTGGTTAAATCCATTTGAAGTAAGAAACTTTCTTGCTTGAGCAACTCTTTCTTGAATGATTTTTTCTTGTGGAGTCATTTCATTAGCTGAATCAATCATGTGTTTGGAGCATATAGATTAATCTTGAATTTCCTTAAAGTATTTGAGAAGTGATAGTCGCTACAATATAAGCTCTACTAATAACTAACAGATCGCAACTGACAGAATATCTCAAAATTAAAGCTTAGAAAAACTGATCTTCCACATATTCTTTTGGAAAAGCTCGCTCTGAACGTCATTATCTGATTGTTGGCTCATCATCTATAAAACAGCCAAGAACTATGACTTCTAAATCCTCTCGGAGTGTTCTTTCAATGAGGGAATACAAAGCAGTTCTTGCAGAAGCTTCATGTATTGAGAAGCCTTATTCAGAGACAGGTCACTTATATCAAGAGAATAGACTTCTTCCTAGACCTGTATGGTTTAAAGGAAGTAGGGATAGAGGTTTGAGAGGAAATCTAGCAGCATAAAACTAGTTTTTTAGATCCTAAATACCTAAAAAATGTCAACCAAAGATCCTCTTAAAAGAAAGGAATTAGTGTCATATACAAACAAGGAAATTAACTAGTTGCCATAATGTACTCATACGATAATTACTAATTCATGGGTGATAAGTGCCAAGCAACTTGGAAGCCAACTCAGGAGCAAGTGGATAAAATAATTCTTCCAGCTATGCAGGGAATAGCTCAACAATGCGCTTCCCATATTAATGAGCTTCAATGCCCTCCAGAGTTTATAGCTTTAATGCTTAGAGATATTGCCGATGCATTCGAAAACCCATCATCCGAAGGTGAAAGTGATTGTGAGTGCTGTTGATGCATCGTCCCAATCCCCTGCTCTTGACATTCTTAGGTATAAATACTATAAATAAAGAGTAGCCATGGCTACCTAATCGTCCGATCTGCTACTTGTAGACCGCAGTTCGACTCAAGCCATAGGACGGGGACTTGAGCGTTTGAAGGGAGACTGCATCATCATGGTAAATATGTTTTTTAATGGAAAAGCTTTTGTTTATTGCACTCATGTAGAAAAGGCATCAATAACTCTTACTTATAGAGGTTTGAAATATTTAAGATAATCAGTTGGCTAGATTAATTAAATAGCTTCCTATTTTTAATCCTTTAATCTGGCTCATGCTTCATTAGCCTCATGAGTAATAGTTGTCATTGAAAGGAGTGTTAATAAAAACCTTCAAGCTTCTATTACTAACAACTAACAGATCGTACTTTATTGAAAACAACTCTATTGCTAATAACGATGTTCTATTGAGAAAACTTGTGACGCAAACAGATTTGAGTTTTTAGTATTTTTTCTATCCACACAATATTTAAAGTCTATCCACACATTTCTCATTGATGGAGTGATACCAAGGTGGTGCATGTTTCTTCATAGAGTATCAATCTTTCCCTATGTCTACTTTCTGGAGGGGAATATGGGGCTATCTATGTCCCGCCTAATGCCGATTATACAACGTAAATTGAAATCTATTTGTATAAAAAGTATTTAAGGGTATTAGTACAGTGTGCTCACGCAGTGCTTACACTGTATTATCCTTTATCTTGCCGGTACGAGATGTCTTTATCTGACATGCGTTTAAGGGTAAATGCAGGGTTTGAATAAAGTTTGAATAACTTTGAGTCTAGTGAAACAATAACTTTTTTCTCTATAATAATCGCGAGTTATGGATCAATAGATAAAAGCAGCATTTGAAGAGTTGCAGTCGCAAAGTATTAAGAAGAAATATTTAATAGATCTTGATCACTTATAAAGGAAATATATATGTGCGTATTTTGTTGTCTCTTTAACTGAAATAAAATATATGGAAAAATCAGACAAAGAAGAACAAAGAAAGAATAAATCCACTGGTATAAAAATATTCAATGTTCCATTTGATTTAAGAGAAACCAAAGAAAATATTACTATTAAGACAAATACTTCTTCTAAACCCTCTAAAGAACAAATAATTTATCAAGCATTGAAATTTCATTCACAAGGAAATATTTCAGAAGCAGCAAAATATTATCAATATTTCATTGATCGGGGTTTCTCTGATCACAGAGTTTTTTCTAATTATGGAGCTATCTTAAAAAGACTTGGCAAGTTTGAAGAAGCAGAATCATTCCTTCGTACAGCTATTGAACTGAAACCTAATCAAGCAGATGCACATTCTAATCTTGGTAATCTACTGAAAGTTCTTGGTAAGTTAAAAGAAGCAGAATCATCAACTCGTAAAGCTCTTGAACTCAAACCTGAGAGCGCAGAAGTACATTCTAATCTGGGTAATATCTTGAAAGATCTTGGCAACTTAAAAGAAGCAGAATTATGTCAGCGTAAAGCTATTGAACTGAAACCTGATTTCACAAATGCTCATTCCAATCTAGGTAATATCTTGAGAGATCTTGGGAAATTGCAAGAAGCAGAGTTATGCCAACGCAAAGCTATTGATCTCAATCCTAATAGCGCAGAGGCTCATTCCAATCTAGGTAATATCTTGAGAGATCTTGGGAAATTGCAAGAAGCAGAGTTAAACCAACGCAAAGCTATTGATCTCAATCCTAATAGCGCAGAGGCTCATTCCAATCTAGGTAATATCTTGAGAGATCTTGGGAAATTGCAAGAAGCAGAGTTATGCCAACGCAAAGCTATTGATCTCAATCCTAATAGCGCAGAGGCTCATTCCAATCTAGGTAATATCTTGAGAGACCTTGGCAAATTACAAGAAGCAGAATTATTGACTCGCAGAGCTATTGATCTCAATCCTAATAGCGCAGAGGCTCATTCCAATCTAGGTAATATCTTGAGAGATCTTGGGAAATTGCAAGAAGCAGAATTATTGACTCGCAGAGCTATTGATCTCAATCCTAATAGCGCAGATGCCTATTCTAATCTAGGAGTCACATTGATAGAACTTGGCAAATTACAAGAAGCAGAATTATTGACTCGCAGAGCTATTGAACTTAATCCTGATTACGCAGATGCCTATTCCAACCTTTCATACTTAGAACTCTTAAATGGAGATTACAAATTTGGACTAGAAAACTATGAATTTCGATTTAAAACAAAACAACCTGCCATCACACACAGCAAAACAAAAATCAAAAAAGTCGATCATCAAAGCTTAGACAAACCAGAAAAGCTCTTAGTCATTAGTGAACAAGGTTTAGGCGATACCCTTCAATTTATGCGCTACATTCCTTATTTACGTAAACAAGGGCTTGATATCTCATTTTCTGCTCAAGAAAAATTACATTCATTAATCAAAGCTTCAGGTATTGATCCTGAACCATTAACTCCAGAGCAGGCAAGCAACATTTTAGAAGGGGAATGGATACCACTTTTATCTTTACTTAGATATTTAAAAGTAAGGCCAGAAAATCCAATCATTACTGAACCATACATTTATTCAACAACTGAATTAAATCAAAAATGGAAAGATATTCTTTCTAAAGAAAAAAGACCAATTATTGGTATTAATTGGCAAGGCAATCCAAATATGGAAAAGCTTTCTTATCAAGGACGTTCAATTCCTTTAGTAGATTTTTCAATACTAGCTATCAGGAATGAAGTCACTATGCTTTCTCTCCAAAAAGGGTTTGGCTCAGAACAACTAGAACATTGCTCTTTTAAAAATAAATTTGTTGAATGCCAACCTCAAATTGATTCAACTTGGGATTTCCTTGAAAATGCTGCCATCATTGAAAACTGTGATTTAATTATTACTTGTGATACTTCAATTGCGCATTTAGCTGGAGGAATGGGTAAAAAAGTTTGGTTACTTCTAAAAGATATTCCTTATTGGACATGGGGACTTAAAGGAGAAAATACGTTTTGGTATTCATCGATGAAATTATTCCGACAAAAAGAGCGGCATAACTGGCAAGAAGTTATGGAGAGAGTGTCAATGGCACTTAGCTCTTTCGAAGATGTAGAACATAATCTCATCTAATATTTCTGATCTCTGTCTTGATGATTGTGGTGAGGACAAGTCAATTGAAATTCAGTCATTCACTCAAGTTTAACTTTTCATAAGCCAATAGTTAAGTTCCTTTGAGGCCATGTTATCTCAGCGAAATGAGAAGTTCGAATGAAATTTGATATGCTTCTAACTCTTTACATAATCTTCTATTGGGAGATTGAGTTCTAGTTCTATTCGTAATTTGACTTCAAGCATTTCTCCGAACGTTTGAAGAAACAAAAATAATCGTATTCATTATCAGTTATAAAAAAGTCTATATGTCTATTATTCCGTGTCGATATTAGTTACTTCTTCTTTCCAGAAAGTACAGTTGAGAAATTAAAAATTGGCCGTTATGGACTTGTGATACAAGCTCTTTGGATTGGACTTATGACAAGAAGGAGACTTGCTTATTGCTTGAAGGTGAAGTGACTGTGATTCCTGAAGGAGAAGAACTTTAGAAGGTTGAGCAGATGACCTAGTTGTATTTCATGCAGGAATGGACTTAGATGGAAAGCTCACAAAGCAGCCCTGAAGCATTATCGATTTGGTTATTAATTCTTATACTTCTATCTTAATTCAACTCAAACTTTAATGATTGATAAATTGATGTACTATCAATGATATTAAAACACCTGTCCATATCCCTTTGAACAGTATTGGATAATTAGTTTGGGTTATATCTTTATCAATTGTCATTTGACTTAGATCTTTATTCATATTGAGAAATAGTTTTATTTTTGTTATTAGCCATTTTACTTTCTTTTTTAATAAATAAATACTATTAATAATTACATGGCATGGTTTTAATTTATACTTTCTAGAAAAACAAAAATCAACTTCTTTTAATCTTTTGTATAAATAAAAAGGTATTACATGTTGACTTGTAATTTCAACTGAAATAAGAGTTGTTTTGGTGACTATGTTTTTGGATGAAGTTACACCCTGCTGAGTATTTTATTACTTCCGAGAGCAATATTTGTTATGACGAGATCATGCAAAAAAAGTTATGAATAAATAACTTCGACTTCTGGAAAATCAAATGAGTGATTTTAACGATTTTCAAAAAATGATAAATAATTTGAATGAAGAAAATCTAATAGAACTTTGTGAGGAATTCCTTACTAACCATGAGGCTGCGATGAATATATTATGTAAATATTGTATTGATTTTGGATTAATATTTGATAGCCAAGAAATTAAGGATTATATGACAACTATGCATAAGAATGGTGCTTTTGATAATATTGTCTGTTTTGGAATTGAATTATCAGAAAATCAATTATATAAAAAGTTTCACCCTTCTTGAATATTTTCTATGATTCTTTTTTAATCTCTTTTAATTTCTTATTAATATCGTTTATTCTATTTTCAGCCATATTAATATATTCTATAGCACCGTATTTACCTTCAAAAGTTTTGCTTTTACTCTTTAGAAAATCATTATACATTTTTATATCATTTTCCCACTGCAGTTTTGCATCAGCTAGCCTTTTGATTTCTTGGTTCATTTTAATTGATTTTTTAAGATTAAAAGCTTAGTTATTAATCCAATAATATTTGCGCTAAATCTTCCCATCGGATTAGAAATTAAAAAAGATTTTTCCAACTGCTTAATTAGAGATATTCTCTCCTGCTTCAATGTTTTTTCCCCTCTTTGAATTAAAATTCTCTCAATCATCTCATGTATTTTTTGATGAGTAGGATGAGAGCTATTATTACTCCAATATTTATCTAAAGCATGTAACTTACTGGTACTAAAAAAATTTGAATTTTCATCAAAGAATTCTGAATTCTTTTTTGGATATAAAAACATATATTTTATACGATTAATAAACTCACTTTTAATATTCGCTCTACATAAGCTAAATTGTCTATTAAAAATGAAACAAACTTGTGCTTATAAGTTACGTTTATCTGGATCAATTATGCGATTAGCTGATTTTCGAACAAATCATTTTTATTTATTCTACTAATCACTATTCTCTAAGAGTTTTTGAACAGTTTTCTAGTATTTAAAATGCTGATTTGCCTTGACCTGATCTAAGAAGGAATAAAGTTGGTAATATTAATAAAATCACTACTGAAGAAATTAGAATTATATTGATAGTTAACGAACTAACCCCTAGTTGAGAAGAAGCTAATGCAAAAATCATTGCTTTAAAGTCGAATCATGCCTATTTTAATTATATTTTAAAAAAAATCTCTTTCTCTTATTAGCTTGTAGGAATTATTGTCTATTGAATGAAACGTTTGTGATTAATCTAATTGTTTACTTGGCCTCACTTTATCTATTTCTTTTGTGCATTCTTTCTTAAACCTTAGGAAGGGAAATCAATGATTATTCCCTATCTTAGGGTCACTTGTGTTAAAAAATATCTTCAACTGCGTATCCGTGTGGAAGTTCTTAAATTATCTATTAATTCTTATATTGCATGCCGATCTATTTTACCAGATTGATGTTTTTTTTATACTTCAACGTGCTATGTAATTTTTTTTCTACAAAATAGTAAAAAATTGCAAAGTTCTTTGAATAAATAGTGATATTAGTTAGTTCTTTTTTGTATGTAGATTTTATTTCTTATCTTAATTTGGTAGGGCTAAAAAAAAATCTGTTATGGAATCTTCATTGGCTCTGGCAATTATCCTGACATTTGTTGGGATAATTATTTTTATATTGATTTCAAAAAATGATCTTGGTGTCACAACTTTAAAGAAAGATCCAGAAGCTCATTCGACTTTGATCGGATCAGTAGCTAAAGGCATTCCAGGAACTGATATTTTAGATAAAGGCAAGGTCCTAATCACAAAAGATTCAAATAAAAATGCAATTCACAACTAATGAGGATTCAAATGAGGAACTCATTTGGTCGTTGATTTTAAATAATTTGCCCTCGAACTTGTTAACTGAAGCTTCCGCTTCAACATCCAGTTTCTATAGAACTGAAGATGGTATTGAATGTTCAGTCAGAAAAAAAAATGGAGATTTGATTGCTAATTGTTATTCCGAATCAGATCGCATGGGTAAACGACGTTGGACTATTGATCTCAAGTGAATCCCTATCTTTTTAATTTAATTTTTTTAGCATAATTCCCTGCTAAAACTTGCTGATTTTATAAAAGTGAAAATCAAGTAGTCATGTTATTCTATAATTTTTATAGAAAGCCATCTAATCAGAATGGATTGTATATGAATCTAACAAAATGATTCTTGACTCAAGTAAACCAATAGATGTGACTATTGTACTTCCTTCTTATAACGAAAGGAATAATATTGAAAATGTTATAAATGAACTTTTAAATATCTCTAATCAATATCAATTAGAGATATTAGTAATAGATGATAATTCGACAGATGGGACTGCTTTATTAATTAGGGAACTAGCTGGCAAAGATAGAAGAATTCGATTGATTAATCGTTACAATCGATCTGGTCTTTCAAGTGCGATTAAAGAGGGATTTATTAATGCAACTGGTGAGATTGTCGCTGTGATGGATAGTGATGGTCAGCATGAACCTATTACTATTTTTAAGGCTATTGAAATATTAAAAGCTCAACAGAAGGATCTAGTTCTTGGGAGTAGATTTCTTGGGGAATCAAATATTAAAGGTTTAAGCAAAGGAAGAAAAAATGGATCATCAATAGCAAATTTTATTGCTCGCCTAAGTTTATCTTATAAATATAAAAACCTTACAGACTATATGAGTGGATTTTTTGTTTTATATCGTCAAAGTTGTTTGCCTTTTGTTAAAAAAATAGATGTAAATGGTTTTAAGTTTTTATATGAATTGTTAGCAATTAGTCGTGGTAAATTATTAATTGAAGAATTACCTCTCTCTTTTCAAGAGAGAGGCTATGGAGAATCAAAGCTTGATCTTTCTATAATGTGGGATTTTCTAATTTCCTTAATCCATACAATAACTCTTAGGATACTTCCCAGAAGAGCTATAAGTTTTGGACTCGTTGGATCAATTGGTATATTTGTTCAATTAATTTCTACTCAGGTCATTCTTCAACTTACAATTTTAAGTTTTGAACAAGCCTTGCCAATATCTGTTGTTTTTGCTGCTACATCAAACTATCTAATTAATAATCTTCTTACTTTTCGTTCAAGCCGACTTAAGAATATAGCTCTAATTAGAGGACTTTTTAAATTTCTTTTAGTTGCTTCATTACCTATCTTGGCAAATATCGGTCTTACTAGCAGCTTTTATAAGTTTGTATCTCCAAATACTTTTTTTGCGCAGATGGCAGGAATAATTGTTGTTTTTATTTGGAATTATGCAGCATCATCCAAATTTGTTTGGAATGCTCCATAATCTTTTATTTTATAAATAGAAAAACCAGGTTCTTGCAAGTTGAGAATTTTTTTATATTTATTATTACATTTAGGAGTGATATCATCCTGCAAAATAAAAATCGATTTGCTTAATTCATTATTAGGAATTTTTTTGTAAATCAGGTCTAAGATTTGACATTGGGATAAACTATAATTTTTTATAAATCTAATATTCTCGCGAGCGAACCTGGGTAGATAATTAGTTTTCATCTTAGGGTTTGTAGAATGAATCATATACGCTGGTAAATCTTTTGTTCTAAAATATGGATTGCCAGTTGCATTTATTAGGTATTTGTTTTCTTTTATTAAAAAAGAGATATCATTGTTACTTTGACGTTTTATATATTCTAAACCTAATAAACTTCTTTTATTCATTAAAGCATTCACTTTAATTGTCAAATACATATGACTTTCTAGTAATAAGAATATAGAAAAAATAATGAATATCCTATGAATATTAGACCTTTTTCGGAGATAACTAGATACATTAATGAAAGACCAAATCATTAAAATATAATATATGGGCCACATTAACCTTCCAGTTGCTCTAAAGATATACTTATATGACCCTAGTAGATTTAAAATATAGTTAGTCTTGGAAAGCTCTATATCCATAAAATATATAGGATTGCCTATGGCTATTATGAATATAAACACTGTTAATATTAATAAAAATGATTGAGATGGAAAAACTTTGATTAATTCTATTTTTCTAGACCACATAAAAATCGTAATAGCGATTAAAAATATTCCGATTAATCCAAGATAACTATATCCTTCCCATTGTATTATTGGTATATTTTGAATTCCAGGAAATATAAGCGAAGTTATTTGAGGATCAATTAATGCTAAAACATTTGCACTCCATAAAACGCCATTTTTTGAAGCTGAAAATGAGTTAGGTACATACCCAAACAACACTCCTCCTAGGATTATCAACAATATAAAAGCTATAAGTTTTCTATATTTAGGATTTATTGCATATCCTTTCTCTATAAAGGAACTCCATAACTCATATATATTTAGGAGAGCTATTATTGGGATGAAGTATGCATGAATACCCAATGCAGCCAGATAAATAATTAGCCATTTCCATATATTGCTATTTCTAGTTATTATTAACATTAAAGGGTAAACTATTAGAATATGAAGGGATAATGATTCATGACCAGCATATATTCTTAGTATTGCTATCGGAGAAAATGCCAATAAAAAACCTAAAATAGAAGTATCTATTTTTCTTAAATTAAAGTAATCACCAATTTTTACCACGCAATTAAATATAAGTAATATATTGATTAATGATATTAAACTGAAGTAATGGAACTTAATATTAAATAGTTGAATAATTGGTTTGAATATTATAGATAAAAGAGGAATTGTATCTGCAAATAAAAGTTGAGAATCATATGGCCATGTCCAACTTGAAAATGTTGGTGGTATTAAATTAGAGTTATCATCATATGCATAACTTATCCATCCTAAGAAATGTTGAATATGATCGCTTTCTTCAGGATAAGAAAAGCATTCAATCGATAAAGGATTTACGCAATTTCCCCATGCATATATCCATAAAAATAATAAAATAACTCTAGCTAGGTTGAAGATCTCAATTCTTTGATTAAATCTCATGAGGGTTTTCACTCTTTATTAGCAAGCATTCAATTCATTCCTGGGACTAGATTTCTATAATTTTAGAGTATTAGCATAATGTAAAATAAATAGTTTCCAATGGTAGAAAAGGGTAAGGATTTTTAAACTGTGGATTTCGCGTAATATTCATGAGATACAAGTCTTATAAATATAGGGGGTCACCTTATTAAAATTTCTTCCCAAAAGTAGATGTATTAATGAAGAGTATGTTTTGAGGAGCAAGCTCCTTATTTTTTATGCATTTAATCCATTCCCTATATTCTTGACCTATCGCTATCTGGTCTCCCGTGTTTACTTTGTCCGTTCTTTTTAACATATGACATATAACCTCTGACATCGTTTCCTCAACAGGTTGGTGGAATGCCATTAGTTGAAAGTAAAAGTAGCTAATCTAAATTACCTTCTTAGAGACGTTTGTAAACTTAAGCTTTTTCAGCTAGGAGTAAAATCATTTTAATTGTTTATGTAAATATTTTCATCTTTCGAAAGATAGCTTTTCTCTCTGCTGATTCAGCAAACCATAAAAAAGGGTACATATCCTGATTCTAAATCACTATTTAAGTTCCCTTAGCAATAGTTATAACTAGATTGGTCACACTCTCTATCTAGATTATTAACGTATTCTTTTTATGAGATGAATTATAAGGGAATAAAAATGTTGAATCAATTTTTATTACATTAAAACAGCTTATCTCGTTAACTTGCTTGAAAATAGCAAATACAGATTCGTAATACATTTGAGAACATGTTTATATGAAACATCTCAACACAAACAAAATTTTCAGAGTATTAGTAGTTTTTACTTGTCTTACTCTTACTTTATTAATTTGTCTCTTAGTTAGTATTAATTTTATAGTTGACCCTATTATTTATTGGCTTGCTTCGACCGAAGGAGCCAGAATTTTTATTGCTTGTGCATTATCATGGTTTTCGGTATCCACAGCTTTCGATTCATTTTATAAACGTTATGAACGTAGAAAAAAAATTGAAAGATTTAATGCTCTGGATGTCCCTTATCCACGTACTTTTAGAGGTAGGAAATAAGATGAATAAAAAATTCAGAAAAATTTTCTTATCTAATAACTCTTAGTAAGGGACAACAAGATGTTATGGCTAGAAATTACAGAGAATAAGTAATTATGGAATATTTTATACTTTGCAGTCGATACTATGTCTACTAAATTCCGGCATATATATTCAAGTAGGGATTTCTAGATACTAAGATGAAAAGCTCAAGGAGTTAGAATAATTTTTCATGACCACTTAAGAATTTATAAGCTTTATTTATTTTTCTGATGAAGGCTGAGCAAATAAATAAAGATTATAAAAAGGAATAAACGAGCAAAATGTCCATAAAACTAAGTTCTCTTTACCTATATCTCTAAGCCTTCTTATTAATAGAGCTAAAAATACTAAAAAAGAGGGAATACTATATATGTAACTCCAGTCATAACCCTCGGTAATTACATAAAAGTCGTTTGGATCATTAGCTAGATTGTTGTTAGACAATAATGAAACTAAAGCTCCTATTAAGCTATCTAGGACAAAAAAGTGCCAAAAGGGGATCCTACTTGTTTTGTCTTTGTAATTAAAAATTTGACTCCAAGCCAGAAAATAATTTGAAAAAACTCTCTCTAGAAAATTCA
Organism: Prochlorococcus marinus XMU1408; assembly: GCF_003208055.1. Classification (NCBI taxonomy): domain Bacteria; kingdom Bacillati; phylum Cyanobacteriota; class Cyanophyceae; order Synechococcales; family Prochlorococcaceae; genus Prochlorococcus; species Prochlorococcus marinus. Next base: position 230,381 of record NZ_QJUE01000005.1, on the reverse strand, counting down.
TACTTATTCTGATTGTTAGTAATCATTATGTATTATCATACTCATGAAATGCCCTAAGCTTTTGTCTCCTAATAAAAAATAATAATGAACCGAATTCTTCTTATAGCGTTATCTACTTCTCTTCTATCTCCAATGTCTGTTCATGCTGATGAGCGGATTTATGATACCAAGAATATTTGTGGTCGTTATTATGCAGCCGAAATAAATGCTGGAGTAGCAGCAAGACTACTAGACTTAAAAGATTCTGGTAGAGTTAGCTCAAGAGTAGAGCAATATTGTAATTTCTTTCGTTAAACTTCTTGATTTAGTTTCAGCCTTTCACCTTACTTCAGGCTTCGTATGTAATCTTTGATTATCAATACTAAATATTATTGCTAATTGCTTAGCTTTATTTAATGGCAGAATTTATCTGAAAATTACTTTTTTAGATATCAAGGCTTTCCTGTTTATATGAAATACTATTTTAAAATAATTAATAGTAAAGTTAATGTTTATTAAGGCTCTGGAGAGTTAGAACAAGCTAAATAAATATAAGACACTGATTTTTATAAACTTCATGGCAAAGAGTTTTAAGATATGACGAGTAGAAAAGGCTATTATTAATTAGGTGACTTTGCCATGGATTTGAGGACCTAACCTGTGTTGATTAGTCTTGTAAATGCTTCAACAGACTTTGGTATAAAAAATCTTTTTAAAAATCTAGACCTTCATATTAATAAAGGAGAAAGACTTGGTTTGATTGGTCCAAATGGATCTGGCAAGTCAACACTTTTGAGGGTTCTTGCTGGTGTAGAACCTTTGATGGAGGGTAAAAGGAACTGTTTATCATCTTTGCGGATAGCTTTAGTAGGTCAAGAAACGAGTTACGGTAGTGAAAAAAGTATTTTGGAGGAAGTCCTTGAAGGGTGCGGAGAAAAAAGAAAATTATTGCTCAATTTCAGCAAGCTAAGTAGGAAAATAGCTGAACATCCGAAAGATGAAACTCTGTTGAAAAGGTTTGGTCAAGCAAGTGAACTTATGGATGCCGCTGGGGCTTGGAACTTAGAACAACAATGCCAAGATGTTTTGAGAAGACTAGGAATAAAAGATTTAGATAAACCAGTAAAAGATCTTTCTGGTGGTTATCGCAAAAGAGTGGGGCTTGCCGCAGCACTTGTCTCTCAACCAGATGTTTTACTTCTTGACGAACCTACTAATCACTTAGATGCATCTGCAGTTGAATGGCTTCAAAACTGGTTAGACCATTATGAGGGTGCTCTTGTATTGATTACACACGACAGGTATGTTCTTGATCGTATTACAACTCGGATGATCGAAATTAATAATGGCGAAGCTCGTAATTATTCAGGAAATTACCGTGAATTTCTTCAACAGAAAGTTGAAAACGAGCAATCAGAGGCATCTTCACAGAAAAAATTTCAGGGTGTTTTAAGAAAAGAATTAGCTTGGTTAAGACAAGGTCCTAAAGCAAGGAGCACAAAACAAAAAGCACGTATTCAAAGGATTGCTGAAATGCAAGCGAAACCAAAAATTCAAATCAAAGCAAAATTAGAAATGAATTCATTGAATAGAAGAATTGGAAAGATAGCAATTGAGGCTGAAGGTCTAGGACTTTCTATAAATGTTAAAGAGAAAAATTTAGATCTCTTAAATGATTTTACTTATAGCTTTAGTCCGGAGGATCGAGTAGGTGTTATTGGTCCAAATGGAAGTGGTAAATCGACTCTTTTAGATCTAATTGCGGGTAAAAGATTGCCTACAAGTGGGAAAATTAAACTTGGAGAAACAGTCCATATTGGTTATCTTGATCAACATACAAATGATTTAAATCAAGGGAGAGGATTAAATCGTAAGGTTATTGAATTTGTGGAGGAGTCTGCATCACGAATTGATCATGGAGGGAAACAAATTACAGCATCACAGCTTTTAGAAAAATTCCTTTTTCCACCAAGTCAGCAACATAGTCCTCTATCTAAGCTTTCAGGAGGAGAGAAAAGAAGACTTGCTCTATGTAAAATGCTCATAAAAGCTCCCAATGTATTGTTGCTTGATGAGCCGACTAATGATTTAGATATACAAACATTAAGCGTACTCGAAGATTTTCTTGAGGATTTTAAAGGTTGTGTAGTAGTCGTATCACATGATAGATATTTTCTTGATCGAACTGTTGATAGGATTTTTAATTTTGAAAATGCTAATTTGAGAAGATATGAAGGTAATTACTCGAGATTTCTAGAACAAAAAATTATAGAGGAGAGAAATAATGAAAAAAAAGAACAAGCTAAGATCGCTAATGATTCAGGCAATGAGAATAGGAAACAAATAAAATTAAAGCCTAAAAATCAAAAGAGGCGATTGATTTTCAAAGAAGCTAGAGAACTTAAAGACTTAGATGTGAAGCTACCTTTACTAGAGGAGCAGAAAATATATTTAGAAAAAAAAATAACTGCTACTGATATGGATATCAGTGAAATTAGTCATCAGTTAGCAGCACTTATTGAATCTATTCACGAGTATGAAGATCGATGGATCGAACTGAGTGAGTTATCCGAGACAGCAGAGGAGCAATCTAATTCTTCTATTGGTTCAGAAAAATAGAGAGATGCTTAATTAATTTCATTGACATTGTTGAGTATAAAAACTATAAATAATTGTAGTTTTGCGACTCAATCGTCCGATCTGCTTTTGTAGACCGCAGTTCGATTCAAGCCACAGGACGGGGACTTGAGCACTCTTAGGCACACTGCATCATGGTCAATATGTATTTCAATGGAACATCATTTGTATATTGTCGCTTTGTTTCTAAGACTCAAATCAAGTTTATTTATAGGGGATTGAGTTATTTAAAATAACACTTTCTTTAGAAGCACCTCTCTAAATTATTTAATAAACGATAAATTTGACTGATAAAAAAAACTTTTTAATAGCTACTTTTTCATGATATAAGCTTAACTTCTTATTTAATGAAAATTGACTACTTTTTGTAGTAATTATTTTTTATAGATTAAATAATTTTAACCTAGTCTCAGCTTATCAATTGAAAGACTGTGAAATTTTATATGAATTTTTAACCAATACGATTTGGATTTACTTATCTCAAAAATAATATTCGATAACATTATGTATACTGATTTTAAATATATAGATTAATTGTGAAGCTGATTCAATGGCATAAATCATTTGTTGAACGTGCTCAAAAAGAAATGGGTATATCTAACTATGTCTTGTATTGGTTTGGATTTCTGGAGGGGGCTTTAGTTATGTGGATATTTATGAAAGTTTTTTCTTTAATGAGGGTGAAATCTGAGTTTCCTTTTTAATGAAGACGGCATCAAAAAGAAATTATGGAGTTTCTAAATAAAATCCCCCCCTATATTTATTTGCTTGTCTCTTTAGTTCTTATAACAATTGCTATTGCGATCCTTTTTTTAGGGAAATTTATTTTTGCCATCATATCTTTCATACTTGGTATTATTTCGCTAGTAGCATGGTCATTTTTGGGATTGTTTGAAGAGAGCTGAAACACTTAGAAGTTCCGGTAATCTTCTCCCAAGCAGGTATTGTCTACCACATTTTGATACTTTCAATATTTATTAACTGCTTGCTTTACTTTTAAATGGATTTACTGTGTTTATGGTTCGAGTATATTTTGATTTGCAATGGCTATTGATCCTGAAGTGATTTCGTCTTCTAGTAAGAAAGGGAATAGAGCCTCTAAAAATTTCCCAAAATGGGCAATTTACAGCGCAGGTGGCTTTGGAGTGCTTGTTTTAGTTGTTTTAATTAAAGCCCTTCTCCCTTTAATCGGAATGGCTTTTTTACTAGCTTTTATTTGGTCGCAATCAACAATAACTCGAAGATACTAAGAAATCTTTTGACCGAGAATTCAATCTTCTTTTAAGAGGCCTTTGGATTTCTCATCGTCCTATGATGAAATGGTGAACAGAGGGCACAGTTCTGTAAAGAATGTAAACAATCAGAACTAATAAATTTCCTCCAACAACCGCTGCTCCTGCGGCAAAATTTCCTTCTTTAGTGGTGTAATCCCACTTTGGCTCGTTATCTGTCATGGTTGAATTACTAATAACTTTATTATTGCCATTTATCGAACCTGATCAACAAATATAACTAATAAAAGCATAAAGAAACTCCTAATTTTTTCGAAATGCAAACTCTAAATACTTTCTTATAAAGAATAAGTAGATAAAAAAAAACTAGAGTAGAAGTTTTCGATTCTTGGGATCTATTCCTATGGCTGTGTTATTGGCATGGAAATCTATGCTTCCTCTTTGGAAATCACTTCGGCATCAACTACATCTTGTGAAGTTACAAATTCGTTTCTTTTTCGGTCAATCCAATTGTTTATTCCAAATACTATAGGCTTGGACCCTCTATAAATAATAAAAGCTGTGGGAAGAACACTGATTATTCCAACTGCTGGGTTTTTGAAAATGAGCCGCCCTGCTTTTACATTAAAAAGAATAATTAATATCGAAGGAATTAAAACGCTCAAAATTGTTTTGAGAGCCTCAATCCAGCCAACACGATAAACCCACCAAATTAAAGCTATACCAGAAAAATAGAGAAGAAAATATGTCATAAATATTACCTACTCTGTAAAATCAAATTCTTAGCGTATAGCTATACTAAGAACTTCTTTTACGTTTTGAGTTACTTGTCTCAAGTATGTAAAAGGTAAAAGCTATTAATAAAGTGACCACAAGCGAAGCAGCTAGCCAACTTAATTGACCAGAAGTCATGCCTAAATAAGGACCATCAATGGGTTGTTCAGACCAAGTACCAGGCAAGTGCCAAACTTGTGGATTAGATAGAAAAACCATGCAATACCTTAATTAATTGCTTTTATGTAGAAAGCTTATATTTAAAATGCTTTGATGCAGTAAAAGATTACTTATCGTTACTTGTTATGATGAAAAATTAATTATTTAATTGTTTTTTATTCAATTACGATATTTTTTAATTCTTTAAAAATAATAATTACTCATGGCAAAGCTTTGAAATATTAGTCATCTTTAACTTGACTTCATTTTGAGGGTAAAATGTCGAGAGCCATCAACTGGGTTTTACTTCAATTGGCAATGAGTTATTACGGAGATTCATTAAAAGAGTTTCAGGTTGAAAATGATTAGATATTTTTATGTGTTGACTACATTTTTTAGTCTGTAAAGTCTTTATGAAATTACTAACCCAATTCAGTATCCCTAAGCCATGTATGGCTGATCTTGCGAAAGTGAATAGAAATTCTAAAAAAGTTAAAAAAATTACTTAAAATAGTTTTTATTTTGATGAGAAATTACTACATTTACGTTCTTGAAAATATATTTAATGTCAATTTTTTGTGAGATATAACGTCAAATCAATTAATAGTGGTTTTAGTTTCTGGATTTCTTGCATTGGTGGGTATTCGAATTTTGATTTCTAGTTTTGATGATGATGAATGTAATATTGCTCAAAATTGTCGTCATTGGGAGGAGATACTGCATCTTTGTGATGAATAACAACATCAGGACCATTTGATCCTTTTACGTTTGCATCAAAAAATGAGACTCGAGGTGTTTTACGAAAAACATGAATAGGAACAAAACTAAGACGCATTGTCAATCCTCCTTTCCCACAAACTATTCATAGTCGAAATCAGTTAATGGATAAACCTCGGTTTTCACTTAGGCAAATCTTTTTATGTTTTTCCAATTCTTGTTTGGATTAATTGATTTCTCTTAGTTGGATCCAAGACTTTTTAATTCTGAAAAAGAAAAGATTTGTTTGCTTAATATCGAATCCTCGAAAGACTCTTGTTGGATAGATCTAGAAGCTAAAACCCAAGGTCCTCCTTTGAAAAGAGGTATGAATTCATCTTCATAAAAACTTTTTCCTTTTAAAGCTTTTTTAGAAATAGGATCAAGATATTGACTAGAGTAGCTTTTACTTAAGTAGCCGTTGCCAGTATGAGTTACATCCTTAGTATGGATAATTATTAAATTTCCATGGATGTGTCTATAGACCATCGTAACGACGTTATTTTTGACTCTATATTTATCACCCTCATTTTTTCCTCCAACTAAAATTTCTGAACCAATTTCATTTGTATCTCCAAAAGTAAAGATGTTCTTCCCATGAGTTTGTTCAAATGACCTTCTCACTCGATGAATAGCAACTTCCCAAAGTTGTGAAGAAACAGCTTTCTTTATTTTCTCATCATCTATTTCATTAACAGTAGTTTTTAAATCTTGTCCTAAAGTAAAGATACCTTTAATTTTTTTTTCACCATCTGTCCATGAGCAATTGCCTTGATAGCCTATAAAATCAGAGTCCCATGTGTAGCGGTTTTCATAAGCAGCCTTAAATAATTGAGTACATTGAGCTACTTTTTCTTCGTTGGACTTCATAAATTCCTTTTTATAGATATATTAGTCAATTAAAGAAAAGATATTAATTAACAAATTAAAAAATATTCATTAAAGCTATTATTTAAAAAACCGATGGTTATGGAAATAACTAATAAGCATAGATAAATTATTTTCCAAGAAGACATTTTTATTTGCATTTTATTCAAGGTCAATAATTGCTATGGCAAAGTTCATGCAAGAAAAAGTTATATTGAAAAATTATCCTATAAGTTGAAAATTCTATTTCTTTATATGTTTAATATACTTATCAAAAAATTTTATATCTTTAATACACATTAACTCAATTCATTTAACTTTATTAATGATTAAAAGATTATTTATTATCATCATCGATTAAGAATTTTCTATTTTCTGGATTTAGAGACTCATCGTGGCCTTTAGCTTTTTCATCCCAGCCCCAGCTTTTTTTGATGTCATTTAATGATCTACCACTCTGCTTTTGTTGAGGACTCAAGGGGATCCAACTCCAATTTATTAAAAGTGTGGCCGCAACACCAAAAATGATATGACCAACTAGTACACCTACGACATCAATTGTTGTTAATGATTCTTGTCCAATTGATGGATCGTACAAAGTCTTATTAATCTAAGTTGTTTAATTATAGGAGTTTTAGAGGAACTCATAAGGAAGTGGTACGGAGCCTGAATTTGGATTGTTTTATATAGATTTTTCTAATGTGTTTGATCACTTTTACTATTATGTTCGGTTGCCCACCACCAACCTCATACAACCCTCCGTTACATTACTTCACATAAATCAATTTTTCATTATGACTCCTGAAGCTGAAAAGTTTAACGGTTGGGCAGCAATGCTTGGCTTCGTTGCAGCATTTGGTGCTTATGCAACAACAGGTCAAATTATTCCTGGTATCTTCTAAAAATTTTTTTTAACCATGCAACCATCTAACAAAACAATTCTTGAAAGAAGTATTGGAAGACCAGCCATGATGGCATTCGTTCTTCTCACCGGAATCTATTTAACAACTGGTCAACTTATCCCTGGAGTTGTGTAATGTCTACTCAAAATAACAACACAAGAAACGTTGATCCTGAAAAGGCAACTGCGGAAAGACTTAATGGCTACGCAGCATTACTTGGTTGTATTGCTCTAGTTGGTGCCTATGCAACAACAGGTCAAATTATTCCAGGTTTTGTTTAATGGAAAATAACTATTGGAAAACAGCTGAACAGATGAATGGCCGATTAGCGATGATGGGTTTATTCGCAGCTGTCATCAATTATGGATTCACTGGCTGGATAGTTCCAGGTATTATATAAAGCTAATTAATTTAATTAAAAAAGCTCTCATTTATGAGAGCTTTTTTAATATTCTTATAAAAATATCTAGTTCCTATAAATTAATATTTATAGGAATATCCCTTTTGATTGAATAAAATTATGAAAGACAGGATTATGAAGATATTCAATATAAATTGCGATTAAAAATGCACCACTTAAGCAAATACTTGCAATAATTGATCCGAATACAAAAACTTGTTTTTTTCTTACATTTAGCCTCTCATCTACAAATACAAATCTCTTTGACCTTGAGACAATCATGTAAGTTTTTCGATTACTCAATAGTTAGCCATATCAACTGTTTATTATTTCCTGCTTAACATTTTCTTTATGAAACCCTCTCCTCTTTAACGGCATCACAAGTATATTCTTGTATTTCTCCATCAGATAAAAGCTTAGCAAATCTGGGTTTATCCATTCTTAATCCATTTTTTTCATCTTGATAACTCCATAACCACTTCTTGTCTGTGAAGGATATGTCTCCTACTTTAAAAGATACTGGGAGCATTAGGTTTATATCTCGCCAGTTAAGAACGACAAATGCTCCTTTATCAATATTTTCAAGATCATTAGTTAATGCGAAATCTCCATTTAAGTTATTTCTTATTACTGCAGTTAATTTATCTCCATCGCAACTGAAAATTGAAGAAGGATTAAGAGTGATTAATAGGCTAAGAAATAATGAAATAAAAGTCATTTATTTTGATTATAAAAGAAATTAATACAGTTATAGTAGTGAGATTGATATTTATTATAATATTTATTTTATCTCAATAAAAGGAATTTGTTTTGTAGTTGATAAGAGTAAATATTCGGTAAGATAAAATATAGAGCAGGTTATACAAATCAAAAACTCAAAATTTACTCAATTCAGGACTACAAAAATATGTTGTAAGTATCTTGGAGATTTGAAAACTGAGGCAAAGTATTCTCTTTCAGGGAGTGTTATATTCACTGAACTGATGCACCAAAGATCATGATAGGGAAGGAAAAGATTTCGCTCCAACTGATTTATTAGTATCTTCTTTGGGAACTTGTGTAATAATGATTATGGGTATCGAGACAAAACGTAGAGGTTGGGATATTGGTGAAATTAAGATTAATGTATATAAAATAATGACATCAGAAGGGCCTAGAAAAATAAAGTCTTTAGTATTAGAAATTTTTATGTCATTGGAAATAGATCTTGAAAAATATAAAATTCTTCAACATATTGCTGAAGAATGTCCTGTAAAGCTTAATCTTGAAGAATGTGTTGATATTGAATTAAATTGGTATAAAGAATATTTAAAATTAAATAATATAGACTGAATTATCTATGAATCTTTTGATTGTTAAAAAGGTCTTTTAGTGAGCCGGCTGTTACTTTATTTAATCCTAGCACTAAACCTCCAATTAACCCTGCATTCATTAAAACAGACTTTGTTTGAAAAGGGGAAAAATGAAAAATAAATGTTGTTGGAACTATAAATATTAGAAGAAGATAGGCACCTAACCTTTGTTTAAATCCTGACATGAAAAGGATTGACCCAAAAATCAAGCAAATGATGGCGGAAAATAATAAAAATGTTGCAAAAATTGGATGTATATTCTTATTTATCAGAACTTCAATAGTTTGCTCGAAATTTATAATTTTAGTAGGGATTGCATAAATAAATATTGCTGAGATTAAAATTCTTCCAATTAGATTCTTTACTTTTTCAGAGTTCATTTTTAATATTAAAGGGTAAAATTAATTTCTCTTGGAAATTTGTTTGATTTATAAACCTTAGCAAATTTAATTATTATGTGATATGTATTTTACTTTTGAGCATATCTCTAGAAAGTTTAAAATTCTGGTTTTTAGTATATTGCTTTTTATTTTTCGAGTAATCAAAATAAAAATATATTGCTATCTTATTTTGTAGATTATTTTCTTTTTAATAATGTCTAGGAATTGGGGCTCGGGTCCATCTTTTTACAAGAAGGGCTCTTTCCATAATAAAATAGGGATGGCTTTGCTTTGGCTATTTATAATTTTGGCCTTTATTCAGATTTTTATAATGATTTCCAGATGAATTGCATTTATATAATTCTTTAACATTGTACAAATTACAATTAAATATAATATTAGACTATAAATATATTGAATTTGATTTCAATTGATCTAAGTTTAGATTTAATTATGATTCTTCTCAAAATTACAAATGCTTCAGATGTAGTCGCCTCAAAAGCAGGGAAATTATTTGAGAAAATGACCCCAGAAATGATTGATCAGAAATTAGTAGAAAGCCAGGTTATTCAGCAAATGATTGAACAACTTCAATTAGAGGGGCTAAAAGGGCAGATATCTAGTGTTAAAGGGTTAGAGATTAATGAAGACAATTTGATTACAAAGAGTAGTTTTAAAATTAGGAGTATTAAGACTTTTTGATTTGAAAAAGTAGTTAAATTATTACTTACTTAACTTTGGTGCTTAAAAAAAATAACTAGTTTTGGTAGGATGTATAGTCTTTTTTTGTCTTTTAGATAATCTTTCGGGATTCAGCTAAACTTCATTTGTTTGATGCTTTTCTTATAAAAACTTAATTATTTATTATTAAGAAGAGATTCGTTTTTATCGCTCTATATTTCCTATCCTTAAATCATAAATAAAGGTATTAATTTTGGGTTTTGGTGCCCCAAAAATAAGCAATGAAGAAGAGCGCCTAAGAGCTCTTGCAGAATATAGAATCTTAGGTACTCAACCTGAGCAATGTTATGACGACATAACAAAAATAGCTTCTTTAACTTGTGGAACTCCTATTTCTTTAATGAGCTTGGTTGATACAGATAGGCAATGGTTTAAATCAATGTGTGGATTTGAGACCAAAGAAACTTCAAGAGATGTTTCTTTTTGTGCGCATGCAATTGCTAGTCCAGAACCTTTGATTATTGAGGATGCTCTCTTAGATGATCGATTTAAATCAAATCCTTTGGTTGTTGAGGAACCAAAAATTCGTTTATATGCTGGTTTCCCACTTCAAACGCCAAATGATCAGCGGATTGGAACTCTTTGTGTGATTGATAGAAAGCCAGGACATTTGTCCGATAAGCAGCATCAGATTATGGAGGCATTATCTAGGCAGGTCGTAACCTTGTTGGAACTTCGTAAAAGATCTATGCGTCTTTTAGATGCGCTAACTCATATGCATAATACCGAAGGTATTTTAACAACATGCTCTTATTGTAAAGAGGTAAGGGATGCGGATGGTGAGTGGCAGCATCTAGAAAAATATTTATCTAAAATTGCAGATATTCGTTTTAGTCATGGGATCTGCGATATATGTATGGAGAAGCATTTCCCTGATGTGTTAGAAGTCTGGAGTGATGAGAAACTTAATTTTAACAAAAAAAATAATATACCTGAATGCAAAAAAAGTAGTTAATTTTTTTTTAACTAGCTTTATTTAAGATAGCCCCACTTTTTTGGGCTAGATAGATCTAATTAATTTTAGAATTACTTTAAGAAAAATCATAAAATATGATTGGTTTTTTTGCGGCAATTTCAGCAGTATTTTTTTGGACTTTTGCATGTTCCATTTGGAGGAAAGAGTCTGCAAATTTATTACCTAGACAAATCAATATTTATAAAAATGTTCTTGCCTCAATCTTCTTTTTACCAGTGGTATTTACTATAGGTTGGATTTCTGATATCAGTTCCATATTGGTTTTGATAATAAGTGGGATAATTGGAATAGCTTTAGGGGACACTTTATACATAAATTCTTTAAAGATAATAGGGACTAGAAAAACCCTTTCATTTGAAGCTTTAACCCCAATAATTGCAACTACAGTAGGTACGATCAGTATTAATGAGATTTATCCTCAAAAAGTTTGGATTGGTGCTTTTATTGTTTCTTTTTGTTTATTCATGATTGTTCGTCAAAATACATTTCATCAAGAGAATTCTAGAGAAAATAAGATTCTTGGAATTCTCTGTGCGTTGGGATCTGTTCTTTGTGCAGTTTTTGCAGCTTTATTATCAAGGATAATTTTAATTAGTTCTGCTTTGACTCCTTTACAAACTACCGAGGTCAGGCTTTTATCAGCATCAATATTTTTATTTTTAATTTTTAAAAATGACTTTGTGGATCTACTTAGTAATAGATCAATAAATAAAGAAAGTCATTCAAGTTTAGTTTTATCAACTTTCCTAGGAACTAATTGCGGAATATTATGTCAACAAATAGTCTTTAAATTCTTGCCAATTGGAGTTGGTTGGACTTTATTAAGTCTTTCTCCTGTTTTTGCGATTTTTATTTCACAGCGAGAGGGAGATAAAATAAATACATTGACAATTATTTATTCTATTTTGTCCTTTCTTGGAGTTAGTATTGCTTTGATTTAGACTTCAAAGTAGTCATTTTCTTGCCAATACTCATCTGGATCATCTTCGTAATCAGGAGGATCTTCTAGTTCACCAGGTTGTTCTCCTAATAGTATAAGTAATCCTTCTAGATATCTCATCTCGGAAGGATCATCTGATTTATCTAATCGTTCTTTAACTTTCTTGATAGCTTCAGGATGTCCTTCCTCAACAGCTTTTGTTAATAAATAAAGTGGATCATTTTTGGGATCGATTTCATTCATTTTAATTTCAAATTAATTAGTAAGGAATGATTGAATTTAACTATTTAAGAAAAATTTCTGTCAGTTGTCCCTGGATAGAAAAGAGTGTTCTGATCAATATTGATTTCTGAAAACTTCATAGGTTCCCAAAATAAATCTCTTGTAATTAAAAAACGAATATCTTTTTCTTTTAAAAATTTTTCTTTGACAAGAGCTTGAAGTGTTTTGATCGAGATTTCCCCCCATTCGCAGGAATTAGTTAACCAATTATCCATTTCCCAAGCAGGTTCAGAATTTATTATTTGAAATCCAAATGCCATTTCCCTATCTTTTGATATCTCAGAAAGGTACCAATCTCCTACTACACCATATAAGTGACAATAAATTAAATCATCAATCGATCCTTTACTTTTACCTGACATTGATTTCATTAACTTAGCTATTGACTCTGGAACGAGATCAAGTGGATTTTGGTTTTGTTCGGTCAAAATGAAATTTTTTGAATAACCCTCTTTTTTTAAGGGTTTAATATTTAATTATATTTTTTAAAAACTACATTTAGTTGATTTTCATTCTTATGTAATAAATTTATTACTATTAACTATCATTGATCAAATTCTGTCGCTTTTAGTGCTTGTAAAGCCATATTTATGTGCGCTCCCATAGCACCCAAGGCCATTAAAGTTTTAGGATTTCTATCTTTATTTAAACCTTTCTCACCTTTATTCAACACGAGTAATATTTTTTGGCTTGCTTCTGTCCAATCTGTGATTAAATTGTTGAAATCTTGATTTTCATTAATGTTTTCATTTTTAGAAATACTTACAGATGGAAATTCTTTTTTTGCTTTTTTCAATAGGGATTTTAACGCTTTGTGGCTTATTGCATTTAGTGAAGATAGATCGTTATCCATTTTAACATTTAAATTTTTTTTAAACTAATCAAAAAGTAATTCATAAATAAGGGCGGATCCCCGACCAACTTGAACCGATTATAAAAATAATTTAATTTATAACTCCATGCTTTTTAACTAGTTTTTTAAAATGAATACCTCTTTCTTCGTAGTTTTGATATTGATCAAAACTTGCACATGCGGGAGATAAAAGGATACTTTTTGATTTGGTTTTAATAGCAATATCAATAGCAGTTTTTGTAGCATCCTCTAGATTTTCTCTTACAATTATTTCTTTTTTGTAAGAAGATTTTAATATAGTTTTCTTCAACTCTGTTGCACTAACACCAAATAAAACTATACCATTTGTAGATTTATTTATTTGTTTTACCCAAGAAAGAGAGTCACCCTGTTTTTGTTTACCGCCAGCTAATAATATTGTGGGATAGGGAACAGCCTTTAGACCAGTTATAGAGGATTCAAAATTAGTGGCTTTGCTGTCATTAAAAAATTTTAAGTTATATTTCTTGCCCAAATACTCTAATCGATGGGGAATTGCCTTAAATGAATTTATAGCTTTAGCTATAGATAAATGATCAAGACCTATTTCTCTTGCTGCTGCGGTCACAAGAAGTAGGTTTTGCAAGTTGTGTTTGCCAGGGATTTTTAGAATGGAAATGTGAAAGAGTTCTTTTTGATTTTCAAAAATATAGCCTTTTTGATCGATCCAGAATTTTGGATGATGAGAATATGAGGATTGTTTATTTATTCCAACCCATATTCCTTCTGGCAATTCTTTCCTTCTACTTAATAAATATTGGTCATCAGAGTTGTATATACGAATGGATGATTTCTCTAACAGACTTCGTTTGATTTTGAAATAAGTATCTATATCATTATGTCTTTCTAAATGATCAGGAGAAAATGTTGTCCATATCCCTATGTTAGGACATAATTTTGGTGATCCTTCTATTTGATAACTGCTTAACTCTAAAACTAGCCAGTTTAACCTTTGATGATTTGTATGTTTGATTTCTAAAGCAATTTGCGATAAAGCTTTCCCTATATTCCCTCCCATATCAGTGTTTAAACCATTTAATTTAAGAATATGATGAAGCATATTTGTGACGGTAGTTTTTCCATTAGTTCCTGTAATACCAATAGAAGGGATATGATTTAATCTTTCCCATGCTAATTCAACTTCTCCCTGCATTTTGATATTTTTACTTCTTAATTTTCTTAGCGCTATGTTCTCCCAGTTTATTCCTGGACTGACAACAATTGAAGAAATTCTATCCATCCATGGGGTGAAATGATTAATATGAAGTGGTTCCCCTAGTAAAATTACTTCAATTCCTTCTGATTTAAGTTTATTAGATATATCTAAGAGTTTTTTATTTGAATTGTTTTCTAATACTAAAACGTCTTTGCCTTCTGATATAAGGAGTTTTGCTGCATTTATTCCTGAGGTACCTAGTCCGAGTACAATATGAATTTTATTTGTTTGTTTTTGTTTTGACAATTTAAGTTAGATTGGAATGGAAGTTGGCCAATAGGATTTGTAGATTTTTATTTTTATCATAATTAGTTAATTGCATAAGATTTGAGTTGTGTCTAATATAAAATATTTTTCGAATGATTTTTGTCTGGGTTGATTTGGCTGGTTTAATTATAAGCAAAAGAAATAAGCAATTTTGTAACTTAAATTTAATGAGATTAAAAAAATATTAATACTTCTAGCTTTGTATTTTAATAGTTGTTTTGATACATTCGTATTTGCTTCTTTGTAATGCCTGCAAACGTCGAGGTTAGTCAAAAGTTAGAACAAAAAGGAATTAAGGAATCAAGCCATGCTGATTATTCTTTCATTGATTTAACCGAGAATAGTGAGAGTGAAATTAGATGGGTTGAGCTTCATCAAATGTTTGATAGGTAAATGCTTTTTAAATCTTTCCCTATTGCTTGTTAATATTTCAATCCAAGCGATCTTGAACTTTATAATGGGCGATACTGGAATCGAACCAGTGACTCCTACCGTGTCAAGGTAGTGCTCTACCTCTGAGCTAATCGCCCAATAAATCAATTTGGAACTGAACTATGAATTCCCTTAAATGAAGTTAGCAGGCAATCGGCCTTTTAATCATTGCCTTAGTAATTTGATTCTCCAACGTTCTTTTTTTGTTTTGTCGATATCTAAAATTTTAAGCGAACCTTTTTTTTCCAAATGAATTAGGTCTCCAATATTTACTAATTTACTGGGCTGATAATTTAATCTCCAGTTAAGTCTTAAGCAGCCTTGCTTGATTTGAGTTGTTATTTTTGATCTTGACAGCCCAAACCCTGCAGATGCTATGGCATCAATTCTTGTGGAGGCTTCAACGGTATTAATTGTTTTTGCTGCTCTAGTAAAGGGTATCTCCATTTCGCGAATATCTAGAAAATCTATCTTTATGGTGACTTCTCTTAATTTCCCAGTTTTTTCATGCATTAAATTTGCACCTTTTTGCGAACAAATAGCTTGAGCTCCTCTATCTCTAATTAACCAAATATCTCCAATTTCATCTTCATCTAAACCAAGTTCTTTTAATACATTTCTAAAATCATTTGGCTTGGCTCTATCAAAAAGAAAATTTCCTTTTATGTAAATACCTTTTATTGGAATATCTGTAGGTGAAGAATTATTAGGTGCTTCAGATCTCACAAAACATATTTTTTGACGCTCAGCGCTTGGAAACCCTCCGTTGAATGAACAAGTTATGTCATTTAAATTATGAAATTTATTTTTAACTTCCTCTATTAATTGTGCTGAAACAAAAGGTGACCATATAGCTTGCCTTTTGGTTAGTGCTTTTTCTGCATATTCAATCAAAATCTCTAATTCTTTGCGAAAAGGGCTATTAAATAAAATCTTTTCTTTTGGAAGGTGCATGAAAAAAGATTGAAGTTTCTTGTTTAATCTTTGAGTAGTATCGACTTTTTTAATTTCCTCTTTATTTGAGGAACAAAATTCAATATTTAATTTGTACTATTAAGAACTTTGTTTGACTTTTTCCTTTTAAATATTTTTTAAATTAGCACTATTCTTTATCTATCGTTATGATTTCTAGGCTATCTGCTTCTTTCAGGGTTTTCCATGGCAGTTCTATTTCTATAGGTAATTCAAGAATTAATAGCCAAAAACCTTGCTCACTTTTTTTTCGTAGGGCTCTTAAATCATCATCAATGTCTTGGTTTATGCCTCCTGCTGAAAAAAAACTTCCTAACCATCCTGAAATCATTCCTACTAGGCCACCTAAAAGTTTTTCGAATTGATTTGGAAACCCCATGTCGGAAAATGTTTTCAGCTCTGTCATTTGAGAAAAGCTTAATCCTGCAATAAAACCAAAGGGGACTAACCATATTGCTAATGTTTTTTGGCGATCCTTTCGAGCAAGAGTTGGATTCAAAAGCTTGATACTATTAAAATTTGCTTCATTAATAAATATTTCCTCAGAGGGCTCCAGATTTAGATTCTTAGATTCCTTTTCGTTTTTCAATGGCTCTATAAGATCGCAATTCAGGATAGGTGTTTGAGCCTCTTTTAATTTGAGTACTAGCTCTCGAGCTGGTAGCTTTCCCTTTAAGACGATTACGCATGTGGACACGAATTAGCTCCTTGAAATGTTTGGATTTTCAATCCTGCTCAACATAAATCTGGTCAGCGGCAAATAGATCACTAAAGTTCATAGATCGGCACGTTTCTCGCCTTTAATGACGAAAGTTCTTGTTTCTGATCCCATTGATCAAGCAGGTTTAGATATTCTTACTCAGGTTGCTCAGGTTGACCAAAAATTAGGTCTTTCAATAGATCAATTAAAGAATATTATCAGTGATTATGACGGATTAATGATCCGTTCAGGGACTCAAGTTACTTCAGAAGTTATTGCTGAGGCCAAGAAATTAAGAATTATTGGTAGAGCAGGAGTTGGCGTCGACAATGTCGATGTGCCAGCTGCAACTCGGAAGGGTGTATTAGTGGTTAATTCCCCCGGGGGAAACACTATTGCAGCAGCAGAACATGCTTTAGCAATGATTCTTGCATTATCCAGAAATATCCCTCAAGCACACGCAAGTATGTTTTCTGGCTCTTGGGATAGAAAGAAATATGTAGGAAACGAGCTTTATAAAAAAATATTAGGAGTAGTTGGACTTGGCAAGATTGGATCTCATGTCGCAAAGGTTGCAAATGCAATGGGGATGGAAGTGATTGGATTTGATCCTTTTGTCTCTATTGAAAGAGCACAGCAAATGCAAGTTCGATTAAGTGATATTGAGGATTTGTTCAAAGAGTCTGATTATGTCACTCTTCATCTCCCAAGGACTTCTGAAACAGAAAATTTAGTAGATATAAATCTACTAAGAAAAATGAAGCCAACTGCAAGATTGGTGAATTGTGCGAGGGGCGGAATTATCAATGAAAATGATTTAGCAAGTGCATTGGAAGCAAAAGTTATTAAAGGTGCTGCGATAGATGTATATGCAAAAGAACCTTTGACTGATAACTCTCCCTTGCGCTCTGTAAAAGAAGGTTTAGTGCTTACTCCACATCTAGGTGCTTCGACTGTTGAGGCACAACAAAATGTAGCTATTGATGTTGCTGAACAAATTAGAGATGTTCTTTTAGGTTTGCCCGCTCGTAGTGCGGTAAACATTCCAGGTCTAAGTGCTGAAATAATGGATAGTCTTAAACCGCATTTAAAACTTGCGGAAACACTAGGATTATTAGTGAGTCAAATATCAGGTGGACAGATTCAAAAATTAGAAGTACGTTTGCAAGGAGAATTCGCTCAACATCCTTCTCAGCCTTTAGTTATTGCTACATTGAAAGGATTGTTAACGAGTGCATTAGGAGACAAAATTAATTATGTCAACGCATCATTAGAAGCAAAAGGTCGTGGCATTGATGTTGTAGAAATTAAGGATGAGTTGAGTCCAGAGTTCGCTAGAGGTTCTTTGCAGTTAGATAGTTTTAGTGACAAAGGAGGGCACAGTGTTTCTGGTACTGTTTTTGGGGACGGTGATCTTGGAATTACAAGTATTGATGAGTATCCAATAAATTTTGTACCAAGTAGGCACATGCTTTTTACCAGACATAGGGATATGCCTGGAATTATTGGCCAGATAGGATCACTTCTTGGAAAACACAATGTGAATATTGCATCAATGCAAGTTGGTAGAAGGATTGTTAGAGGTGAAGCAGTTATGGTATTAAGCATCGATGATCCTATCCCTTCAGAGTTGCTAGGCTCAATTCTTTCAATGCAAGGAATAAATGAAGCACATTCGGTGACTTTATAATTTGTTAATTGAAAAAGATATAGATCTGCAAAAATCTCAGGTTTCTTGGTTGCGCTTGGAGCAAGAAATTCCACTTGAACTGGAAGATTCTTTTTATTGGCTTTTGAATAATTTAAAAATTCATAGATTCTCTTTTGAGCATGAGCCAGGTAACAATTTTTCCCAAATTTTATTTATATGGCTCCCATTAAATGAGTGGAAAATTAAAGATCGAGATGATCTGGTTCAATCTTTTAACTCTTTGGCAGAACCATTTGAATTAACTTTGCCTGTTTGCAAATGGGTTCAAGTAAAAGATGAAGATTGGAGCTCTACATGGAAAAAAAGCTGGAAACCTGATCCTGTAGGAAAATCAATTTTAATTTTGCCAGCATGGTTAGATCTTCCGGGAAAATTTTCAGGACGCAAGATTATTCGTTTAGATCCTGGTTATGCTTTTGGCACTGGTAGTCATCCATCCACGCGGCTATGTATTGAAGCATTGGATAATGATCCACCAGTGGGTAAAACAATTGCTGATTTGGGTTGTGGCAGCGGAATATTATCTTTAACTGCATTGAAATTAGGAGCAAATAGTACTTATGCTGTTGATACGGATTGTTTAGCAATATCGGCTACTAAAATTAATGCAGATCTAAATGATTTTCCTAAACATCTGCTTAATGTTTCTCTTGGCTCTATTGAGGAACTTGAGGTGAATATCCCTAAAACAAAAATTGATTTGATGCTGTGTAATATTCTTGCACCTGTCATAAAATCATTGGGTCCAGATTTTGAAAAAATTATTGGACATCAAGGTAAAGTTATTTTGTCAGGTTTATTAATTGCACAAATTAAAGAAATTCAAGAATTTTTTTTGCCTCTTGGATGGGAGGTCCTTGAAACTCAAACAAAAGATCAATGGGCTTTGATGGCTTTAACTCGAAAGTTGTCTTAATTTAATAAACTTTAAATTTTTCAAATCTTACGCTTCATGTCATTTTTTAAGATCACTTTTATTAATAAGTTTAGTGGTCTTAAAGAAGTTATTGACATTCCAGATGATAAATATATTCTTGATTCTGCAATTGAACAAAAGATTGAGCTTCCTTTCTCTTGCAGGGCTGGAGCTTGTTCAAGTTGTGTTGCTAAATTAGAAAAAGGAGAGGTTGAGCAACAAGATCAAAGTTTTTTGGACGATGACCAAATAAAAAAAGGTTATATTTTGATTTGTGTGGCATATGCGACTTCTGATTGCACAATTAGAACTCATGCCGAGGAAGAAATGTATTGATATTAAATTTTTCGCTAGATTGTTCTCGTTTTGCTTGCCAAAGATCTCCTTCTTCGCCAACCTCTGGTTTGTGTTCTTACGGGCGCAAAAAAAATTATTTAAGAATTAATTGATTTCAGCAATTTTGCCAAAAGAGGGAGTTCAAAGTCTTATGGATCATGGCTCTATTCATTCAAGTATTGGTGGCCAATTTAGTTTTAGGGTGATAGGACCTTGTTGTCGTTTATATGATCGTGAAGAGTTGCCATGGCCTTGCTGCAGGCTCTCTTGGCACAGCAAAGAGCCCAGTTGGAGAAGAATAGGAAAAAGATTGGTTGCTGATATCGCGGCACAAAAATGTCCTTCATATTCTGTTGAGATTCTTCAACCGGGGATGAAACCAACAAAAACAATTCTGACTTTATTTTCTCTACGTTTAGATTCCTGCATGCAGGAATGGTGGTACAGCAAACATCCACGTTCTAGAGATAGCTCAAATATTTCTCCTCAATTGGCATAAATTCAAGAATTAGAAGGTCTTTCTGCCTTTTTCATTCAACTGAATAATTTTTTTTGGATTTAAAGTGATGAAGATATTAAGCATTTCAGGCATAAGTTCATTCAATTTTAAGTTTTCGAAGGATAATTATAATTAAATAAATTTCAACACAGGGATGAACTTCGACTATCACGCTGTTGCTTCTGCGGCTACTGCTGCTATTCCTTTGGCGGCTGGAGCTGCTGGGGTTGGCTATTTTATATTGCGCCAAAAAGGCTTTGGATTTGGCACCTCACATTTGCTTGTTGGGCTGCCAATGTTTGCAGTCGGAGGAGCGGCAGCAGCTTTCTTTCTTATCACAAAGTGATCACAAGTTAGATCTTTAATTAACCAAAAAAAAAGGGCCTATGGCCCTTTTTTTTGGTTAATAAATTTTAGCTAAATTTATGTACCTGGATTGAAACCTTGTCCTTTGGTTGCAGGAACATATCCGGCAGCTGTAGTGCTACAACCAAGACTATCGGCTGTGTTACCAGTAGCTACTTTACATAGATTTTTTTGTTGACTTCTATCTAATACAGCATCAGTAAAGTCAGCACCATCAATGGTCGCACCATCAAAAATACTTTTTAGTAATTCTGCACCTGTGAGATTGACATTGGTAAGGTTTGCATTGTCAAACCTTGTTGCATAGGCAATAACATTGGTCATGTTTGCACCTGTTAGATCAGAGCCCTTCAAACTTGAGACACTGAAATAAGCCCCAGTGAAATTCGCCCCACCAAGATCTTTTCCTGATAAGTCGTACTTTACATACTCTGTATTTTGTAAGTCCTGACCAGCCAAGCTTGTATCTAAGGCCTCTACAGAAGAAGGGTCGCTGGGATACAGGGCACTTACAGAAAGAGGAGTAATACTGAGACTTACAAGCACAGGTATCAAAACAAAGAGTCTTGTAAGGGACCGTTTAAGAGAAGAAATAAGAGAGTCCATTAATAACGCCAGCGATTGACGGAAGCACCAAACTCGACCATTGTTTCATGTAGTGGCATTTCATAGGCAAAGGGATCAAGAACTGTTGCAGCGTTTTTTTACCTCAATTTGTAAAAAGTCTTTCGCCAACTGGGTATTTGGAAAAATTGCTTTTGCTTCATTAAGCAAATCATTAGGACTTGTTTCATTCATAGGGGTATATCTCGGACTCAAATGAGTCAAAATTAATTGATTTACGTTTGCTTTTTCAGCAATTTGAGCCGCCATGGTGGCAGTTGAATGGCCGCGTTGATAAGCCATATCGGTTTCTTGATAAGCATAAGTAGCTTCATGAATCAATAAATCGGCTTCTCTAGAAATTTCAATTGCGGTTTCTGTATAGACAGTATCTGTGCAATAAACAATGCTAGTCCCAGGCCTAGGAGGTCCGCAAAAATCTTTCCCAGAAAAAATACGTCCATCCTCTAATCGAACTTCTTCTCCTCTTTGTAATGCGGCATATACGGGCCCAGGAGGTATTTTGTGTGATTTCGCCTTGTCTATATTGAATCTGCCTGGCCTGGATTTCTGATCTACTCTGTACGCAAAAGAGGGGATTCGATGCTTTAGTGAAGCTGTTTTGACTTCTAAATCTGAATCTTCAAATAAAATTTTCTTTTCTATTGCTGCGTTTTCAACTGTATTGAACTTTAAAGAATAAGCCAATCTACTTGAACTGTTGTACAAGCAAGCATCAATAAAATTTTTAAGAGGGGCTGGTCCATAAAGCTCAATTCCGGAGCTGCTTCCAGCCAAGCCAATACTTGCTAGAAGTCCTGGTAGGCCATAAATATGATCACCATGCATGTGAGTTATGAATATCTTTTTTATTTGAGATAACTTAAGATTGCTTCTGATGAACTGATGTTGAGTCCCTTCCCCACAGTCAAACAACCACAAATCTGATCTTTGTGGAGGCTTTAGTACCATCGCTGATACGTTTCTAGTTAGAGTTGGAACACCTGAGCTTGTTCCTAGAAAAGTTACTTGCAAGTTTTCTCCTTGTTAAGACATGGTGCCATTCATAGCTTTGACCACTGGTAGATCTTCTTTCTTATAGTCAGAATTAGTACCTAAATTCAATTTTTATTGTGAGCACATCACCTAAAAGTAAGACGGGATGGGCCATAATCTTTGTAGTTATATTTTTCTTCTTTCCATTAAAGGCAACTGCGGCTAATGAGCCGGTAATGCGGGTCTTAATTAGTCAAGAAAATAAGGCAAGATTTAGAGCAGATGGTCTCAAATCTATTTTAGTTAAAGGGATATCTCCTAGACCAAGAAGTATTAAATCTATAGATATAATTTATAGGAATGGAAAAATCTATTATTCTATTAATAATAATTTAGATTCATGGTTTGAATTACCTAAAAGTTTTAATTTAACTATTGAAAATAATGATAAACGTGGAATTTGGTATAAAAATAGAAGATATGCTGGAGGATTAACAGTTTTATTAAATGATCAAAAGTTGCAAGTAATAAATTATCTAAAATTAGAGAAATATTTAAAAAGTGTTGTTGGTAGTGAAATGCCTAAAGAATTTCCACTTGCAGCACTTCAAGCTCAAGCAATAGCTGCTAGAACCTATGCTTTAAAACTTTTAGGTAAAAATAAATTGTTTGATATTCATTCAACTCAAGCTAGTCAAGTTTATTTAGGATTAGAAGCTGAAACACCCAAAATAAATA
Source organism: Prochlorococcus marinus XMU1408 (assembly GCF_003208055.1). Classification (NCBI taxonomy): domain Bacteria; kingdom Bacillati; phylum Cyanobacteriota; class Cyanophyceae; order Synechococcales; family Prochlorococcaceae; genus Prochlorococcus; species Prochlorococcus marinus. The sequence continues at coordinate 207,360 of NZ_QJUE01000005.1, read as the reverse complement.
GGGCAGTTAAAAGCACAAGAAGACTTGCTTTGTTTTATGAGAACAAACTCATAGAAGCAGTTTTTCATAGTAGTTCTGGTGGTAGGACTGAAAATAGTGGTCAAGTCTGGAAGTATCAATTGCCTTACTTAAGAAGTGTCGTTGATTATGATCAAAAAAGTGAAAAATATAAATGGTCCAAAAAAATTACTTCTTCAGAACTGGATAGCCTGTTTACCGATTTGGGTGGATTAAATAGTATTCAAGTTATAAAAAAAAGTAATACTGATAGAGTTTTAAAGGTTAGACTTCATGGACCCTATGGAAATAAAAATATATCTGGTAAAAGCTTAAGACAAAAATTAAAATTACTTAGTAATAAGTTTGAGGTCGATTTGAAATTTAATCAAAAAAGTAAAGATGATAATTTGGATGGAATGAATTATCTTAATAATAAAAATAATTTTAGTTTATATAATGGAATAACTTCTAATTTAGCACCCTTTCCTCTTCCAAAAGTACCAGAAGATTATTTTTTATTGGTTAAGGGTTATGGCGCAGGTCATGGGGTAGGAATGAGTCAATGGGGTGCCAAAGCAATGGCAGAAAGAGGTTCAAGTTTTCGTAAGATTCTAAAACATTATTATAATGGAGTACAAATAAAAGCCTATTAAAAATAATTAAATAACTTTAGTTTCTTATTCTTTTCTTTAGGTATTTTGAGCCTCTATCCAATTGCATTAAATACAACTTTGGGTTTAATTACAAAATCTTTTTCTAAATCTGCAATACCTACGATGTTTTTATTTGGTCCAAATACTAATACCTTTTTATTGCCAGACTTAATATTTTCCTTTTCATTCTTATCTACTAAATTTAATCGTTTAATATTATCCAAAAGTTTTATACTCCTTCCTGAGCGCCAGCTTAAAATTTCTTGTTCAGAACTTAATGTGAAAGAAGGAAGATGTTGAAAAAAAAGATTAGGATTGAGGATTTTTGGCTTATTATTTTCTGCGTAAAACTCTGATTTTTCAGGCAGTAATACTGAATGATTTTCATAAAAGCTATAAGCTTTTGTTCGGCGTAAAATTTTTAAATAAGCACCACAACCAAGTTTAGATCCAATATCTCTTGCTAAGGATCTAATGTATGTTCCTGCTGAGCAGTCAATGTCAACTTTTAACTCACCTTTATTTTGAGACCAGTTTATTAACTTTAAGTCATTTATAGTAATTTTTTTAGGATCTAACTCAAAAGATTCCCCTCTTCTTGCTTTCTTATATGCTCTTTCTCCTTTTAAGTGAACACTAGAAAATATGGGAGGCTTTTGTAATATCTCACCTCTAAAAGTGTCTAATAGATTATTTAACTTATTCTTGCTAATTGTGGGCCAACTTTTGGATCCTATTATCTCGCCTTGCATATCATCGGTGTTAGTTGATGTTCCTAATTGTATGATTCCTGTATATGCTTTAGAGCCTTCTAAATAAGAGATTAATCTTGTCGCATCACCAATGGCTATTGGAAGGACACCCGTAACTGCGGGGTCCAGAGTCCCTCCATGACCAACTTTTTTTATGCCAAATATTTTTCGCAGTCTATTTACGCAATCATGTGAGGTAAGCCCAGCAGGCTTATCTATGACAACAAATCCAAAAGGTTTTTCCAAAACTTGATTGTAGGTTGAAGCTCACATAAAAAGATTGTTCAAGTAACCCTGAACATCTAAAGTTATAACCTAATGTGTTCAGTGAGCCAAATATTATGAACAATTTAGATTTAAGTGTTTCTAGCTTCCTTAAAGATGGCTTTAATTTAAAAAAACACCTAATTAATTTCCTTCAGATTAACAATGATCAATTAGATAAAAGATTACTTAACGGTGTCGATGATTTAGCTGCTCTACACCCAGGCGCGTTTACAAAAAGCGATGCAGGTGATTTTTATGAAGAGAAAGTTGGAGATGCACACTTAATAGATCTAGCATCTTGGCATTTAAACAGTTCTAATTACATAGCAGATACTCTCCGCCTTCAGCAAAAATTTGCCTATGGCAATGTTTTAGATTTTGGTGGTGGTATTGGTACTCACGCTCTTGCGGCCTCATTCTTGCCCGCTGTTGAACATGTTTGGTTTGTGGATCTTAACCCTCAAAATAGAAGTTTTGTAGAGCAAAGAGCTAATCAATTAGGTATCAAAGATCAGATCTCAGTTCATAGAGATTTAGAGAGCATATCTAATGTGATTTTTGATTCAGTTATATGCCTTGATGTGCTTGAGCACCTTCCAGATCCCTCAAAACAGTTAGAGATATTTTTGGAAAAACTTTCTCCCAAAGGAATAGCTTTATTGAATTGGTATTTTTATAAAGGTGAAAATGAAGAATATCCTTTTCATTTTGATGATCCTAATATGATCGAAAAATTTTTCTACACTTTACAATTTAAATATATTGAGATTTTTCATCCTTTTTTAATCACTACCAGAGCTTATAGACCGTTAAAAAAATAAATTAAACAGTAGCTGCAGTAGATATATTAATCCTTTTTCTATTTCTGAGACCTCTACGAATACTTTCAAAATGAACTGAACCATCAGTTAGTGCGAAAAGGGTGTCATCTTTTCCCCTACCCACATTAATTCCAGGAAGAATTGATGTTCCTCTCTGACGAATAAGGATAGAACCAGCTGTTACTTTCTCACCACCATAAGCTTTTACACCAAGTCTTTTGGAGTTTGAATCTCTTCCATTTCTTGTTGATCCAGTACCTTTCTTATGAGCCATGGGTTATAAATATTTAAATTTAATTACTTCCTATTCTACTTTATTAGTAGTGCTTTTGGGATCTTTAGTTTCTTTTGTTCTTTTTGTTTTTGCTCCAACTGATATGGATTGAACTAAAACTCTTGTGAGCTCTTGACGATGTCCATTCTTACGCCTTGTTTTTTTCTTAGGGCGCATTTTATAGACAATGATTTTGGGACCTCTTCGATGTTCTAAGACTTTTATTTCAACTGTCGCGTCTTTAACATAAGGTTTTCCAAGTTTTAAATCTTTGCCATCATTTATTAGAAGAACTTTCTCGATAGTCAAAACATCATTAACTTCTGCATTGCATCGATCTAAATCGTAATATCGATTTGGTTGAAGCCAAAATTGTTTGCCCGATGCTTCAACTATCGCATAAGTTTGGTCTTGAGGAGCTTCCTTTTTAGGGGATGATTTTTTATCAGCCATGATTATTGGTGACACGTTAGGGCTCGAAATTAGTTAAAAAAGGAAGTCTTGACCTCTTTTATTAATTAAAAACGATTAAGCCTTAATCGTAATCGAAAAACAAACTAACATTTTCGCTTTTTGTTGGTTACTTAGTCAAGATCTAAGAAGGACATTTGTTCTTAGGATTTATTGGAGATTTTAAATGAATGCAAGGAAGACATATATTCTCAAGCTTTATGTGGCTGGGAATACGCCAAACTCAATGAGAGCTTTGAACACATTGAGAGAAATATTAGAAAGCGAATTCAAGGGTGTATATGCTCTCAAAGTTATTGATGTATTAAAAAGTCCTCAATTAGCAGAAGAAGATAAAATACTTGCTACTCCAACTTTAGCAAAGATTTTACCTCCACCTGTTCGAAGAATAATCGGTGACTTATCAGATAGAGAAAAGGTTTTAATTGGCTTGGACCTTTTGTATGATGAATTATCAGATCAAGAAATGTTTTATTCTTCCGATAAATAATGAAATTATTAAAACAAGAAGTAAATGAATTCTTAAGTCCAACCGATAACTAAGAGTTTTTTGCTTTTTGTTTATTATGTTTTATATGTAAGAACTTTTATTGTTCTTTTATTAAAAAGATTCGAGTAAAAATGCAGGTTCAAAAACTCCCAACTGGAATAGAGGGCTTTGATGATATTTGTCATGGTGGGTTGCCAAATGCGCGGAGTACTCTTGTTAGCGGAACATCTGGAACGGGTAAAACAGTTTTTTCTCTGCAATATCTTCATCATGGTATATGTAATTTTGATGAACCTGGTGTTTTCGTTACTTTTGAGGAGTCGCCTTTAGATATCATTCGAAATGCTGCAAGTTTTGGTTGGGACTTACAAGAATTAATTGATCAAAATAAACTTTTTATTTTAGATGCCTCACCAGATCCTGATGGACAAGATGTTGCTGGAAGTTTTGATTTATCAGGGCTAATTGAGAGAATTAGTTATGCAATTAGAAAGTTCAAAGCAAAGAGAGTAGCAATAGATTCAATGACAGCAGTTTTTCAACAGTATGATGCTATTTATGTTGTAAGAAGAGAGATCTTTCGATTAATAGCAAGACTTAAAGAAATAGGAGTGACCACTGTTATGACAACTGAAAGAATAGACGAATATGGACCTATCGCTAGATATGGAGTTGAAGAATTTGTTTCTGATAATGTTGTTATTTTGAGAAATGTATTAGAGGCCGAAAAAAGGAGAAGAACCGTAGAAATTTTAAAATTAAGAGGAACCACACATATGAAAGGTGAATTTCCATTTACAATGGGAGCTCAGGGAATAGTTGCGTTTCCTTTAGGTGCAATGAGGTTGACACAAAGATCATCAAATATTCGCATTAGTTCTGGTGTACCCGATTTGGATGAGATGTGCGGAGGTGGATATTTTCAGGATTCAATTATTCTTGCAACTGGGGCCACTGGAACAGGAAAAACTATGTTGGTGTCTAAGTTTGTTGAAGACGCTTACAAAAACAAAGAAAGAACAATACTTTTTGCTTATGAGGAATCAAGAGCACAGCTTCTTCGAAATGCAACCAGTTGGGGCATTGATTTTGAGAAAATGGAAGCAGAGGGATTATTGAAGATCATATGTGCCTATCCAGAATCAACTGGGTTAGAAGATCATCTTCAAATTATTAAATCCGAAATAGGGGAATATAAACCCTCAAGAATGGCAATTGATTCTTTATCTGCATTAGCTAGAGGTGTGAGTTTGAATGCATTTAGGCAGTTTGTTATTGGAGTTACTGGTTACGCAAAACAAGAAGAAATAGCTGGATTTTTTACTAATACTGCAGAAGAATTCATGGGAAGCCACTCAATTACTGATTCCCACATATCAACAATAACTGATACTATTTTGCTATTGCAATATGTAGAAATAAGAGGTGAAATGGCCAGAGCAATAAATGTTTTTAAGATGAGAGGATCCTGGCATGACAAAAGGATTCGAGAGTATATTATTACTAACGAAGGCCCAGAGATTAAAGATTCATTTTCTAATTTTGAGCAAATATTTAGCGGAGCTCCTCATCGTATTAACCCTGAAGAGCAGATTCCTGGTGTATTTAAAACTATTCAATCGAATGAATAGTAATTTTTACTATACTAAAGACTTATCATTTTCAATTTCCCAATTTTTTCTTGCAGACTTTAGTAATAATTGATCAGCATCAGAGTCTTCAAGAGGAAGTTCAAACCAAAAAGTTGTTCCAATATTTGGCTCACTAGCCATTCTTATTTCACTTCCATGTTTATCAACGATACCTTTAACAATTGATAGCCCTAATCCAGTCCCTACTTCAGTATGTACGGAGTCTTCAACTCTATAAAAACGTTCAAAAATTCGTTGTTGATCTATTTCCGAAATACCACAACCTGTATCAGACACCTCTACTCTAATTTTAGGCATTGGAGATAAAATCTCACAATGGGGCGCTTTATTCTCTAGATCAACTGGCGAAGCAACGCATATGTCTGGCCATGTATAGGCCTTTAAATTTATTGTTCCCCCATTTTGACTAAACTTAAGAGCATTGCCGACAAGATTATCTAAAACCTGGAGAATCATATCCCAATTACCTAAAACAAAAGCTAAATTATTTTCTACATTCAGTTTTAATTTGACATTTTTATCCTCAGCATTAAGTTTATAATTTCTTAGGGTTTGTTCCATTGCTTCTTTTATACTTAGTGGTTCAAGTTGGATCGTTCTTCCAGACTCTAATTTGGATAAGTCAAGAACATCATTAACCAAACGAGTAAGTCTATCAGTTTCTGAATTTGCAACACCTAGAAATTCTTTTTGCTCATCTTTAGTAAGCTGTTCTCCTAAGTCATACAAAGTTTCAACATAACTTTTAATATTAAATAATGGCGTTCTTAACTCGTGTGAAACGTTACTAATAAATCTCTTTTGTGCTGCATTTAATTGAACTTCCCTAGTGAGATCTTGAACAGTAACCGCAATCCCTTTGATGTTTTCTCCAGTTGTATCTCTGACAGACTTTAAAACTATACGAAGTGTTCTTGGTGGTTCTTCAAGATTGCATCGCAAGTCATCACTATCTCCAAAGTTATTTAAAAGGGATGTGATTGGTGTCTCAAGTTGTCTTACAAGTAAATCAGGAAGTTGATTTAACAATTTTTGACCTTCAAGATTTCTACCTTCCCATCGGAAGAGTCTTCTGGCCGTAGGATTTACCAAAACGATATTTCCTTGTTCGTCTAGAAGAAGAGCTCCATCTGCCATAGTGGCTATTAAAGACTGCTGTTTGACTTGCGCGGCCTTTAATTCTTCTATGTTGGCTGCATCGTAATCTTCTAATTTAGATGCCATTGCATTAAAACCATTTAAAAGCTCTCCAAGCTCTCCACTCATTGGGAGATCAACTCTTGATTTGAAATTACCTTTTGCAATTTCTCTGACTCCAATAACTAATTCTTTGATCGGGCGAGTAATTGTTAGAGCATTAAATACTGCGCCAATTATTACTAAAACCCATATTGATATAAATACTGCAACAGTAATTTCTCTAGTCAATGCAGCTGTTGCAAGGGCTTTCTTATTGGGTGTTACTCCAAGAGCCAAGGTGCCGAGATATTCGCCCTTCCAAAGCATTGGCACAAAAACATCAGTTACTTGACCTTGTGGTGTTGAATGTTGTCTTACTAATGGAAATTGAGGTTGTTTTTTTAATTCACTAGGTAGTTGTAATTTTCTTGTTAGTTGTAGAGCACTCTCTTCCTCAGGGCCTGAAGTCGTTGCACTTACTGGAATACCAAGCTTTACAAAGCCATCTGGGTCAGTAAAAAAAATGTACCTTAGATTTCTGCTTGAACGCCAGAATTTCTCCGCTACATTAAAGAGTTCTCTCGTTTGGTTATTGGCTACTAATTCGGTAACATTTCCCGATAATAATAATCCTAAATCTCTCGCATATCTTGTATCATTCATCCCAGCATCTTTTTGAATACTACTAAGAGCAAAAAAGGTAATAAGAGTCATTATAAAGCTAACTACTAACGTTCCGAAGGCTAGTAATTTAGACCTTAAATTAAACCTTGACCACCATAAACTTATCGTCTGAAATATACTAAATTCACCTGTAAATATATCATCAATTTCCGATGATAACTTATTATTTTTATTTGAATTTGAATTATTCATTAATGATAATTTATATTTTAATATTCCTAACTTGGTACCCTATATCTTTACGAAAATGCATACCATCAAAGTTGATTTTATCAAGATTTGAGTAGGCTAATTGGAACGCCTTATCGAAGCTTTCTCCTTGAGCTACCACTGAAAGAACCCTGCCTCCATTGGTGATTATATTGTCAAATTCATCGATTGTGGTTCCCGCGTGAAAAACTTGGATTGATTGGTTTGATTCAATATTTATATTTATTCGATCACCTTTTTTGGTGTTTTCTGGATATCCCTTAGATGCTGCAACAACACATGCACTGCACACATCATGAAATGTAAGTTTTGGCGCCTTTTCTAGTTCTCCTCTAGCGCAAGCGAAAAGTACAGATGCAAATTCCTCTCCCATCAATGGCATTAAAGCTTGACATTCAGGGTCACCAAAACGGCAATTAAATTCAATAACTTTTGGTCCAGATGATGTAATCATTAAACCTGCATAAATTACGCCTATATATCTTATTTTCTTTTTTTTCAGACCTTTTAAAGTTGGTATAAGTATTAATTCAGTTAGATCTTGAATATCTTTTTGATTGATTAGAAGAGCAGGTGCATAGGCTCCCATTCCTCCAGTATTTGGACCATTGTCTCCTTCAAGTAATCTTTTGTGATCTTGTGCTGGGGGAAGAACAATTAATTTCTCTCCATCACAAAGAGCAAAAATAGAAACTTCTGGTCCTTCAATTTTTTCTTCAAGGATTATTTTATTTCCTGCAGAGCCAAACTTTCCTGAAAATACGTCGTTGATTGCTTTTTTAGATTGCTCAATGGTTTCACAAACGGTTACACCTTTACCTGCTGCAAGACCGTCAGCTTTTATTACAAGAGGTTGGTTAAATCTGTGAAGAATCTCTAGTGCTTCCACTCTAGAATTTGTAGACCAGTACTTGGCTGTAGGAATATTGTTTTCTATCATTAGAGTTTTAGCCCAGTCTTTACTTGCTTCTAATTGAGCACCTTCTTTACAGGGACCAAAAACTATTAATCCTGCCTCCCGCAATTTATTTGCTAAGCCCTTAGCCAAAGGATCCTCAGGTCCAATAATAACTAAATCAATTTGAAGTCGATTGCACTCCAAAATGATAGTTTTTTCATCTTTAAGTTGTAGGCAAATACATTTTTCAAAGTTTGCTGTCCCCCCATTCCCAGGACAAACGTATATTTGATGGATAGATTGATTTTTTGATAAAGCCCAAGCAATAGAGTTTTCTCTTCCTCCACCTCCTATTATTAATATCCTTTTTAATTGATTTAATCCTTTATGGTTTGGATTCTTTGTCATAGTTTTTGTCTTGCTTTATTGAAAAAGTAGTTTTATTTGACCTTTAAGTACCTTTTAATTATTAGTTAATATATCGTGCTTAAAAAACATTGAGTTGTTGGAATTTTAGTTTTTAAACAAATTTGTTTTGATTGAGGTGATTTTTTTAGCATTGCCAATTTATACTAATTCGATATTGGAGACATTAATGAATCATATCCGTGGATCGCTAATTTATGAAGGGAAGGCAAAAAGAGTTTTTGAGTGTGATAATCCAGAAAGAGTTTTAATAGAGTTCAAAAATGATGCTACTGCTTTTAATGCAAAAAAACGAGCTGAGATAGCTGGGAAAGGTCGCTTGAATTGCAAAATTTCTACGGCTCTTTTTGAATTGCTTGAATTGAATGGGATTTCTACGCACTTTTTAGCACTTCAATCAGAAACATTAATGATTGCGGATAAGGTGAATGTAATCCCTTTAGAAGTTGTTATTCGCAATATTGCCACAGGTTCTTTGTGCAGAGAAACACCTATCAACCAAGGGACAATTTTAAATCCTCCACTTCTTGATTTTTATTATAAAGATGATGAATTAGGCGATCCTATACTTACAGAAGAAAGATTAAAATTGCTAAATTTGATTAGTACTTCTCATTTGAAAGAGATAGAGAAAGTTACTAGAAGTGTAAATAAGATTTTAAAAGAATATTTTGATGCACTTGATTTACTATTGGTTGATTTTAAATTAGAGTTTGGTCTTAACTCTTCAGGAAAACTTGTGATAGCTGATGAAATAAGTCCAGATAATTGTAGATTTTGGGATAAGAAAAATTCTGATCCTAAAGATCGTATCCTTGACAAAGATCGCTTCCGGCAAGATCTTGGGGGGGTTATCGATGCTTACGAGGAGATTTTGAAACGTATTGAAAAAGACACCTCTAAGGCAACTTAATCAAATTATTCATGGCTAGAAATTCATCCGTTTAACTGAATTGATTTAAAATCTATGTTCAAAAAACACTCCAGCTCTAATATTCAACTAATAAGCAAGAATGCATATGCTTTTGCTTTGTTAATACCTTTTATTGGTTTGTTTGAAGAGACTAAAGCATCTAAAATATCCTCTGGTGAATATCAATTCTTTTTTGAAAATAAAAAAATTGAGAATTCTCAACCTTTTCATAAATCGAATGATTATCAATCTAATTTAAATTTTCATGAGTTTTTAATTGCTGAGAAAACTAATCAAAAAGATAAAAATACTACAACTAATGAAAAAAGAGTTTTAATTTCAGAGATAATTATTGAAGGACTTGAAGATCACCCTGATAAAGAACGGCTTGAAGTTATTGCATATGATGCAATGCTAACAAGGCCTGGTAGTAAAGTTACAAGTGAAGAAGTTAAGAAGGATTTAGATCGGATTTATTCAACAGGTTGGTTTTCTGGGGCAAGAATTGAATCCTTAGAAAGTCCTTTAGGAGTTCAACTTTTGATTCAAGTTGAACCCAATCCTATATTAAATAAAATAACTATTTTACCAATAGAGAAAAAGATATCAAATTCAAAATTAAATGAGATTTTTAAAAATGATTATGGTAAAACCTTAAATCTTAATACTCTTCAAATAAGAATTAAAGATATTAAGGATTGGTACAATTCCAATGGCTTTTCATTAGCAAGAATATCAGGACCAAGTCGTGTGACAATTGATGGGATTGTTCAACTTGATATTCAAGAGGGATATATTTCTGGTATTGAGATTAATTTTATTGATGAAGATGGAAATGTAGAAGATGCAGAGGGTAAATTAATCAAAGGAAAAACAAAAAAATGGGTAATTGAAAGGGAATTGATGACTAAGGTTGGAGATGTTTTTAATAGATCTATTTTGGAATCAGATATAAAAAGACTATATTCAACTTCGCTTTTTAATGATGTAAAAGTTACTCTTAAACCAGTTAAGTCTCAACCTGGAAAGATAATAGTTTTATTAGGTATAACAGAACAAAGAACTGGCTCTTTGACTGGTGGTCTTGGTTATAGTGGAGCCCAAGGAGTATTCGGACAGATTGGATTGCAAGAGTCCAATTTGGTGGGGAGATCATGGTCATCAAATATGAATATGACTTATGGCGAATACGGAGCACTTTTAAATTTGTCTTTATACGACCCTTGGATTAAAAATGATAAGAATAGAACATCATTTAGGACTTCATTATATTTAAGTAGAGAAGTTCCTCAAGAATTTAGAAGTCAAAATGGTGGAAGTATTCGAGGGGTTACAGATAGATATGAATCACCTAATTCATTATTAAGTTATGATATTAATCAATTACAAAATTTAGATTTAAATAATAATAATACTTTAATTGAAGTTGGTCCATATACAGATATTACTACTGCCAAGTCATCAGCGTCGCAATTTAGTTGGTTTGATTATGAGGGTGATTCTATTGTCTTAGAGCGAACAGGAGGAGGCTTCTCTTTCGCTAGGCCCTTGAATGGAGGTCAACCTCTCAAAAAGGTTCCATGGAGTGTACTTTTTGGTGCAAATTTTCAGAAAGTCAAGCCAATAGACTATGCAGGAGATAAAAGACCTTATGGCGTTGCATCCACAAATTTTAAAGATGGTAAAGTTCCTGAGAAAGAAGTTATTTGTGTCGCATTTAATTGCGCCACAGAAAATACATTAGTTAGTTTCAAAAGTGCTGTTACTTATAATAATTTAGATAATTCAAGAAACCCAACTTCTGGAGATTATTTAAATATTGGATCTGAACAATTTATTACTTTAGGAGAGAATTCACCAACTTTTAATAGATCTAGGGTTAGTTATTCACGTTTTTTTCCTGTTAATTGGTTGAAGTTTCATAAGGGTTGTCGTCCCAAGCCTGGCGAAAAATCAGATTGTTCGCAATCGGTAGGTTTCCAAGCAAAGGTTGGAACAATTATTGGTGATCTCCCTCCTTATGAAGCATTTTGCTTGGGCGGAACTAGCTCTGTTAGGGGTTGGAACTCTTGCGATCTTGGCGTTGCAAGAAATTATGGAGAGGCAACAGCAGAATACAGATTTCCTATTTGGCGATTAGTATCTGGGGCGATATTTTTTGACGCAGGATCTGATTTTGGTTCTCAATCAAATGTTCCAGGTAAGCCTGGAAAAATTCTTGAAAAGCCAGGATCTGGATTTTCTGTTGGGCCTGGAGCAGTTATTAATACACCTGTTGGCCCAATCCGTATAGAGGCTGCTAGTCAGGATTTCAGTGGGAATTGGCGATATAACATCGGAATTGGTTGGAAATTCTAGTGTTCTCTTTTCCCAAAGATTATGAACAGGGTTGGACTCTAAGAAATGAAATTAAAAAAGATGGTATTGGATTGCATTCAGGACTAAAATGTAGAGTTGTAATTAAGCCAACTCAACTAGCTGGATTTCATTTTTCTTTTTCAGATGACCCTCAGAAAGTTATACCCATAGATATTTCTCAAGTAAGAAATACTCCTTTATGTACAACCCTTGATCTAAAGGGGAAAAAGATATCTACTGTAGAACACCTATTGGCTGCCTTAATTGGTGCTGGATTAACTCATGTTCACATAGAAATAAATGGTAATGAGATCCCCTTACTTGATGGCTCTGCGATTGGTTGGATCGAGGAAATTGAAAAAGTAGGAATGATTAATTCCACGACATCTCCAAGACCAAGGCCAGAAATAACATCCCCAGTTGTTGTTAACAGAGGAGAAAGTGTGATTTTTGCAATACCATCAAAAAAATTGAAATTAATTGGTTCGATTGATTTTTCATACAAGGCAATTGGTCAGCAGATTTTTTCTATTGAGCTGTCACCAAATAATTTTGTTAAAGAAATTGCACCGGCACGAACATTTGGTTTTCTTGATCAATTAGAAGAATTAAAGAAAGCTGGTCTAATTAAAGGGGGAGCACTTGAAAATGCATTGGTTTGTAATGGTGATTCTTGGATTAATCCACCTTTGAGGTTTGCAAATGAACCAGTCCGTCATAAATTGCTTGACTTGATTGGAGATTTAGCTTTTGTTGGATTACCGAAAGCACAAATTTTTGTTTACAAAGGGTCTCACGCTCTTCATGCAGAATTTGCAGCTTCTATTCAAAAGGTATTAATTTAATTAAATCTTATTTTGACTGACATTTCTTCTTCCCAACCTCTTGTTTTAAATAGCGAGCAAATAATGGGGCTTTTGCCACATAGATACCCCTTTGCGCTAGTTGACAGAGTGATAGAACATAACCCAGGAAAGAAAGCCGTGGCAATAAAAAATGTCACACTTAATGAGCCTCAATTTCAAGGTCATTTCCCTCAAAGACCCTTAATGCCAGGAGTCTTAATAGTAGAAGCAATGGCTCAGGTAGGTGGTTTGATTGTGTCTCAAATGCCTGATCTTCCAAAAGGACTCTTTGTCTTCGCTGGCATTGATTCAGTTCGGTTTAGGCGTCCTGTAGTCCCTGGAGATCAATTATTGATAGCTTGTGAATTGATAAGCATCAAAAGGAAAAGATTTGGAAAAGTTAAGGGCGAAGCAAAAGTCGATGATCAATTGGTTTGTTCTGGAGATTTGATGTTCTCTCTTGTGGATTGAAGTGATGAGTGAACTTGATTCATCTGAAAGCTTAATTGAAGATGACAAAGTTAATATTCATGATTTTGCAGATGTCTCTTCGAAGGCTGAACTTGGGAAAGGTGTATGTGTAGGTTCAGGTTCTGTAATTGGTCCAGATGTAATTGTTGGTCCTAATACCTGGATAGGACCAAATGTAACCATCGAGGGGAGAGTGAATATAGGCTCAAATAACAAGATTTTCCCAGGAGCTTGTATTGGATTAGAACCACAAGATTTGAAGTATACAGGTGATTCTACAAGCGTATTAATTGGAGATAATAATACTTTTAGAGAATGTATAACTATTAATAGAGCTACTTTTGAAGGAGAGCAGACGATAGTTGGAAATCAAAATTTATTAATGGCGTATTCACATTTAGGACATAATTGTGAAATTGGAAACAATATAGTCATAGCTAATAGCGTGCAGATTGCAGGTCATGTTTGTATTGAAGATCGAGCTGTTATTGGAGGTTGCTTGGGGATACATCAATTTGTTCATATTGGTTATTTAGCTATGGTTGGAGGCATGACAAGAGTTGATAGAGATGTTCCTCCATATTGCTTGGCAGAAGGTCATCCTGGAAGAATGAGGGGACTAAATAAAGTTGGAATTAAAAGGAAAAGTTTAGATAAAGAAAATAAAGAAGAATATATACAATTGAAAAGAATTTGGAACTTATTATTTAAATCTGAATATGTGATTTCTGATGGTTTGAAAATTGCAAGACAAGAGAATTTATTAGAGTCTTCCGCAAGGTTATGTGGATTTGTAGAACTCTCTATTGAAAAAGGTCGAAGAGGTCCAATGCCTTCTTTGATGCAAGCTAAATAATAATGAGGTTATTAATCAGCACTGGTGAAGTCTCTGGAGACTTGCAGGGAAGTTTATTAATAAAGGCATTAAAGAATAATGCAGAAAAAAGAAAAATTGAATTAGAGATAATTGCATTAGGCGGAGAAAGGATGAGAGAATCTGGTGCTAAATTAATATCTAATACCTCTTCAATAGGTGCAATTGGTTTTTTAGAAGCTCTTCCTTACGTACTGCCAACTTTAACGGCACAATCAAAAGTTGACAATTACTTAAGTTCTTATCCTCCAGATGCAGTTGTTTTAATTGACTATATGGGGCCTAATATTCGACTAGGGTTAAAAGTAAAAAAAAAGTTTCCTAATATTCCAATAATTTATTATATTGCGCCTCAGGAATGGGCATGGAGATTAGGCGATTCGGGTACAACTGATTTGATTAGCTTTACAGATAAAATATTAGCTATTTTTGAAGAGGAAGCTAATTTTTATTCAAATAAAGGAGGAAATGTAAAATTTGTGGGTCATCCAATGTTGGATTTTTATAGAAATATTCCTACGAGAGAAGAATCATTTAGGGAAATAGGATTAACCTCTGATAAGAAACTTCTTCTTATCATTCCTGCTTCTCGAAAACAAGAGCTAAAATATATTTTGCCCACATTACTTAAAGCGGCTAAGCTGCTTCAGCAAAAGGACCCTTCAATTACTGTTCTAATACCATCTGGTTTAGAAGAATTTGATGGAATTTTAAATAATGCATTAAATAAATATGGTGTATCTGGGAGAATTATTTTATCGAATGAAGTTGATAATTTAAAGCCATTTTTATTTTCAGCTGCTCATCTAGCTTTCGCTAAGTCTGGAACGATAAATATGGAATTAGCTATAAATTCAGTTCCTCAAATCGTTGGATATAAAGTAAGCAGAGTTACAGCTTTTTTCGCGAGATATTTATTGAGATTTAATGTTAAATATATTTCACCAGTTAATCTTCTTTTAAATAAAATGTTAATACCAGAGTTTATACAAGAGGATTTTAAAGTTGAAAAAATCTTTAATGCAGCATTGAAAATTATTGAAGATAGATCTAAAAAAGAAGATATAATGCTTGGTTATAAAAGATTGAAAGATAAATTAGGAAAACCCGGAGTTACAGATAGAGCATCAAACGATATCCTGGACTTATTAGTTAAATGATTCTTATGAATAAAATCTTAAGAAAAATAATAGTAGCTTGTATGCTACTGCAAATAGCAATATTTTGCCCGTTTCAAGCACTCGCTGAATCAGAGGAGGCTATTTTTGCAGGAGGTTGTTTTTGGTGTCTAGAGCATGATTTGGAGAAACTTGATGGAGTCGTCTCTGCGGAAAGTGGATACTCTGGTGGAGACCTGAATAATCCTACATATGAAAATCATAGTGGTCATCAAGAGGTTGTGAAAGTTAGTTTTGATTCTCAAGTTATTAGCTATAAAGATTTACTAAAGCAATATTGGGTTAATATTGACCCTTTTGACAATAAGGGTCAATTTTGTGATAGAGGCGATTCATATAAGCCTGTTATTTTTACATCTAATCAAGAACAAGAGCTTGATGCTAAAGAGAGTCAGAAAAATATTTCTGTTGCATTAAATATACCTTTGGATCAATTAAAGGTTGATATTATTGATTCAAAAGTTTTTTGGCTAGCTGAGAATTATCATCAAGATTTTGCAATAAAAAATCCTATTAAATATAAATTTTACAGAACGAGTTGTGGTAGAGATAATAGATTAAAAAAAGTCTGGGGCGAATATAGATATTAATAAATTGTTTAAAGGAAAGATTTTAAAGTAGACATATTTTTTAGATCTATGTTTTATATTAGAATAGACTAATTATTGTCCATATTCAATTCTTTAATCCAATTAACTAATGTTCTAACTCCATAACCAGTTGCACCCTTTGGATTTAGATCTCTATCTTTTTCAGTCCAACATGTACCTGCTATATCAATGTGAGCCCATGGAATGCTTGAGTTCACAAATTCTTTTAGAAACAAGGCAGCAGTAATTGAACCCCCAGGCCTAGGTCCAGTGTTTTGCAAATCAGCAATAGATGATTTAATTCCAGATTTATATGAATTCTGCATAGGCATCCTCCAAATACCTTCCCCAGCTTTACCTGCAGCTTTAGTTAATTGTTCAGAGAGCAGATCATTGTCAGTCCATAAGCCTGCTATTTCGTCTCCTAATGCGATGACGCATGCCCCAGTAAGAGTAGCGAGATCTACAATGGCGTCTGGATCAAGTTTGCATGCATAAACCAAAGCATCAGCTAAAGTTAATCTTCCTTCTGCATCAGTATTGTTTACTTCAATGGTTTTCCCATTTGAAGCTTTGATTATATCGCCAGGGTGTAATGCAGAGCCATTAATCATATTCTCGCAAGCAGCAATAATAAAATGAACCTCGGTATCGCTTGGTTTTAGTTCTGCTATAGCTCTTGCTGTTCCAAGAACAGAAGCACTCCCTCCCATGTCATATTTCATTTTTTCAATTTGAGAAGCACCTACTTTTAAGTTGTATCCTCCAGAGTCAAACGTTAAGCCTTTACCAACTAATACGACTTTGTTTCTTACGGTTTTTGGAGAATATTTTAAGTGTATAAAATTAGGCTCTAGATCTGATCCTTTAGCAACTGCTAAGTAAGCTCCCATTCCTCGTTCTTCGCACTCTTTTTTGTCAAGAATTTTTAAATCTAGATCATAATCAGTGGCTAATTTCTCAGCCTCTTTCGCCATTTGATATGGGGTAAGAACATTGGGGGGAGCTGAAACAAGTTCTCTTGCGAATTTAACTCCTTCACAAATGGGATTTATTTCAGCAATGGCTGATTTAGTTGTTTTGCTGTTCAAGCCTATTAATTCAACTTCATCTATTTGAGTAGGTTCTTTTGATTCAGATTTGAATCTAAGATCTTTAGTAGATGACAATTGAACTGCTTCGCCAACTGCGCATGCAGCTGAGGATGGATCAAATGCATCCCAAGGGAAAAATATTCCTAACTTTTTTTCATAACTTAAAACTTGACGACTACCAATTGAAGCTGCTTTACGTAGATCATCAATTCGAAGAGTTTCGGCCTTACCTAAGCCTATAAAGATTACTTTTTTTATTTTTCCTTCTATAAGTTCAATTGATAATCTTTGATTTTTTTTGCCTTCGAACTTTGAATCATTAAACCTTTGGCTCAAAAAAGTATCTTTTATTATTGAGTTAAATAAATTTATTTGACTTTCGATTGTCCCTTCCAAAATCCCAGCAATAAGGACTGATCCTGACCATTCGTTAATTTCTTTGGAGACTGCTGAAATTTGCATTTAATTTTTTAACTTGAATTTATGATAACAATTTTTACGAATTGATTTGAGATGTAAATGGCGTTGCCCATATTTCCCTTGTCTCTTTATTAAATGGTGGAAGCCAAGTTTGGATAAGCTTTTGTTCTAATTTTCTTCTCTCCTTGGTTTTAATTGGGACATCAAGCCAAAAACGAATGTTTAACTTGGTTGATATATTTGCTTTTTGTAGACAATCAGAATAACTTGAAAGATATCTTTTACAGTCATGTTCCCCTTTCCACCTCTTCTCTGCGGAAATTGTTTCTCCAATATATAAAATTATATTTTTATCAGAATCAATAATTTTATCCATTACAAAATAAACTGCAGGTCCCTCATGCATTGCATTTGGCCACTTCCAAAAACTCAAAGGTAAAGGTGTAAGATCAGCTGGGTTGAATGATTCATTTAATTCTTCTGAACTAGATTCGAATAGTGAAAATTGATTTACATCTTTATAGCCCGTTTTAAAAATGGGAGATTGGTGATTAATGATTTTTTCTTGCCATTCCTTAATAACTTTTTTCTCAATAAATATATCTTTATGAGAATTTTCTCCTGAAAAATTTATACCATTATCTTTAAATAAATCATATTGCCTATCGAATTTTTTCATTTTAATAAAGTTGATTATAAAAGACAATATTCAATTAATAGTCCTATCATTATATCACTAAAATTTTATATTATTTTGCTTGAGAACAGCTTGAGCTTAGCTTGTCAAGATCAAATAAAAAGTGTTTTTCTTTATTAGTAATTTTTTATGAAACTTGAGTAAGAATTATATTTTTTTGGGGGTGTGGCTATTCACACCCCCTCAACAAATGTCATTAGGTGGAAATCGTCTAAACTTTATGATGTTTTCAATGATATTATTAATGATAGTCTTTGAATTCAACACCAAGCAATTGATCTATCAACTTTGTTTAAGGATATGAGCTTTTTCGAGTCTGAAATTGTTCAGGAAGAGGCAAAAAAACTTTTCACTGATTATCAGAATCTGATGCAATTAGGATCTGATTATGGAAAATTTGATAGAGAAGGGAAGGTAATGTTTATTGATAATATGGAGAATTTAATGGAAAGGTATAAAGTTTTTATGAAACGATTTGAACTTTCAGAAGATTTTCAGGCAAAAATGACAGTAGAACAGTTAAAGACTCAGTTGAGTCAATTTGGGATTACACCTGATCAAATGTTTGATCAGATGAACAAAACCTTATTGAGAATGAAATCAGAATTGGATAAATGATTATTAACCTTGTTAAAGTTTAGATTATGTTAAATAAATTCAATGAATTACCTGATTGGATCTCTAGAGGTTTAGATGATCTTTTCCCATATGATAATTCAGGAGATTCAAATCAAAGCTTTCTAAAAAGATTAGAACTTTCATCTATAGAAAAAAAACCTTTACGTGTAAAACTTGGAATTGATCCAACTGGAACTGATATTCATATAGGACATAGCATTCTATTTCGAAAATTAAGAGCTTTCCAAGATGTTGGTCATACGGCAGTACTCATAATTGGAGATTTTACAGCAAGGATTGGAGACCCAACTGGAAAAAGTAAAACGAGAATTCAGCTTTCAAAAGATGAGGTGGAATCAAATGCAATGAATTATCTTGAACAACTAGGATTAGGTAAAGAACCCAAAGATTCTTTACTTGATTTCTCAACTCCAGGTCGCTTAGAAATTAGAAGAAATAGTGAGTGGCTTGAAAATCTTAATTTGTCTAAAGTTATAGAACTTTTATCAAATTCAACAGTTGGTCAAATGCTGGCTAAAGAAGATTTTAGTAATCGATATAAATCTGGCACTCCTATATCTCTGCATGAATTTCTTTATCCACTTCTTCAAGGATATGATTCAGTTGCAATAAATTCTGATTTGGAAATTGGTGGTACAGATCAAAAATTTAATATTGCTATGGGACGAGATCTTCAAAGAGCTTTTGGGCAGAAACCTCAATTTGGAATGCTATTACCTATTTTAGTTGGCTTAGATGGGACACAAAAAATGAGTAAAAGCTTAGACAATATTGTAGGAATAAATGAAGACTCATTATCTATGTATTCAAAATTAGAAAAGGTTCCAGATAATTTAGTTTTTAGTTATTTAAATTTACTAACTAATGAAAACTTAAAAGAGTTAAGTTCAAATCCAAGAGAGGTTCAAAAATTCATGGCTTTAAAAATAACATCTAATTTTAAAGGAATTGAAGCTGCAAAAAAAGCTCAATTTAATTCTGAAAACTTAGTTTTAGGTACTCAAGATTCTCTTGAGGAAATACCAGAAGCTTCAATTTCTAATGTAAATTTTCCAGCTAAAGCATTTTATTTATTTAGTAAGATGGAAATGTGTTCAAGTAGCAGTGAAGCAAGAAGACAAATTCTTGGAGGAGGAGTAAGAATTGATGGGGAAAAAATTTTGGATCCTAATTTACAGTTTGATACACCAGATGATCTCATAGGAAAAATATTGCAAGTAGGAAAGAAAAAATTTCTTCGTGTTTCAAATTGATAGATTCCTATGAAAAATCTTGAAAACCCAAGTGAAAAAATAATTGTTGCTTTAGATGGAATGAACAAGAATAATGTTCTCAATCTACTGGAAAAAATTCCTGAAATTATGTGGGTTAAAGTTGGACTCGAGTTGTTTGTTAGTGAAGGACCAGATGTCTTGTCAATATTAAGGGATAAGGGGAAAAAAATATTTTTAGATCTTAAATTTCATGATATTCCTACAACAGTTGAAAGGGCATGTTTTGCAGCAGCACAAACTGGCGCTCAATTAATTTCTTTGCATACTTGCGCAGGCACTAAGGCTTTAAAGATGGCTAATGAAGCTGCAAATGAAGGTGCTGCAAAAGTTAATTTAACGCCACCCACACTTTTGGGAATAACAATTTTAACTAGTTGGACTCAAGAAAGTTTTATTAGTGATCTATTGATTGATCACTCAATAAATCAACGTGTGAGGCATCTGTCAGAGATTGCATTGAATTCTGGATTAGGGGGATGTGTTTGCAGCCCAAGAGAAGTTCAATCTCTACGAAAAATTTGCCCTGAAACTTTTGAGTTGGTAACTCCTGGGATTCGAGCATTAGGCTCAGATTTTAACGATCAATCAAGGGTGTCTGATGCCTCTGAAGCTATTAAGATGGGAGCATCACGATTGGTGATAGGTAGAGCAATTACTCAATCACATGATCCAGCTTATATGTTCAAAAGTTTTTGCGAAAAAGTTATTGTTTGAATTTTTATCTTTGTCCGATTTTTGGCTCTTGACCTTTAATTAGTCTAATTATATTTTCTCTATGTCTCCAAATTACTAAAGTCATAGCTAATAATGAAATTACTAAAAATGGAAGAGATATACTTGTATTTTTAAAGCTTATAAACATAATTAGAGGTAGAGCTAAAGATGCACTAACACTTGCTAATGAAACTATTCTAAAAAAAGTAATCATTAATATAAAGACACCTAAAGTTGCAAGTCCAACTTGCCATGAAATTCCAAGAAAAATTCCTAAACCTGTCGCTACGGCTTTACCACCCTTCCAATTGAGCCAAATAGGCCAAATGTGACCAATTAAAGTTGATAGCCCTATAGCTATTTGCCATGAATCATTTAGGAGGAAAAATTTTGCTAAAAAAATAGAAAGAAATCCTTTGAAAACGTCTATTAGAAATACCGCTATTGCTGCACGTTTTCCAATATGCCTTAATACATTTGTTGCTCCTGTAGATCCAGATCCTAATGTTCGAATATCAATTCCTTTAATAAATTTTCCTGCTAAATAACCGCTAGGAAAAGATCCAAATAAATATCCTATTAATAGAAATAATAAATTCAACATAAAATCAATTGCAATTTTTATAGTAATTCATCTTCTTCAAAAATCTCATTGGGACTCCCTGCAAAAGCAAGCCATATGGGAAATTGAAGAATTGGAATTTCTACATTTATTTCAGCGGCATCAATGATTATAAAAGGCAACTCTCCTCTTTCTTCTAAACGATCTGCTCTCTCAACTAGTCCATCAGATCTTTCGAAAAGTACTATCCCGCTGTTAGGTCCAAAATCCTCCCGGTTAAGGCCTAAGGCATCCTGGAGACATCTTCTCCACTCCCCAAGACGCTCTGGCTGACTAGCTAAAACTAAAGTCTGAAATTGATCGCCATATATCTCGCCTAATATCGCAATTATACTTGCTGCAATTAAAGCGTTTTTTGATCTATTACCTCTACTTGGTTGAGCACCTCTACCTCCCATACTGAAGAACCAATCTTCAAGCATTTCGATATCATTAGATTCAAGACTTCTTCTGAGTTTCCATGGCTCTGCATAGAAATCGGGTTGTTCAAGAAATTGATTAAAACACCTTCTTATTAAATTCTCATCAGGTTTGAAAGTATCAGAAACTGCCGGTACATACTCTTGCTCTTTGGAAGACTCTGTTCTTTTAGTTTCGTCAAGAGGAGATGGCTTAACTATTACTGGTGGTACAACAAGCTCTAGTTGCTCCGCAGATTGAGCTAGGTCTTGCAAGGCTCCAGTTAAATATTCCTGGAAACCCTTAACCTTTCGAGCAATTGAATCAGATTGTCCAGAAAAAGAGCTCTTAAGCTCTATTTCAATTTGTTCTTTCTTTTTAGAAAGTTCTTCCAATTCTTTTTCTAATTTCTCACGTGAAAGCTGAAGATCTTTAAGAGCAAGATTAATGAGGGAATTTGTCTGTTCATTAGAAGGTTTTTGATTGTTTTCTGGAATATTTATAGTTGGTGATTTAGTTTGTTTTTCATTAGGCATTACAGGTGGAATTTTTTCTGGTGAAGAATTTTCCAAAGAAATATTCTTTTGTGAATTTTGTTTTTCTAGAGATAGAGTTTCTTCAGATTCCATATTTCAAACTTCAATTAAGTTTTAGATTTTGATGATTCTACTGCTTTTTCTATTTCTAAATCTTTAACTCTTAACCTTAACTGTTCTTCTAATGAGTTGACATCAAAAAGTATAGGCAATAGATGAGGGCTTGCTTCTTCTCTAAAGTAAAGAAAACCTGGTAATTGAGGCAATAGAATTCTCCATGCTATCCAATTCTTAAAAGGAAATCTTCGTAATTCTTTACCCAATTGCATGACTATTAAATCGTCATTAGTAAATTTCAATTTTAATGTAAAAGATTGTAGTAATAGAAAAAAACCAAAACTGCTAATTAAGATTGATGGCCAAGGATGGAAGGGTGATATTAAAAATAATAAGCCTATTAAAATTATTAAGATGGGTAAACGATACGAAGGCGACAAAATCACACTATTTTCATCATTAGGATTTTGAGAAGTCATTGTTTTTAACCAAAAAGAACTTGGGTGAGTAAAACATCTACTAAAGAAACTGTTATTAAAGTCATTACTACTGCCCCAGTAGTACTGGATCCTACTTCTTTGGGTCCACCTCTAGTAGTTAGACCCCATCCACAAGCAATAATTGCGATCAAGAGGCCAAATACTAATGCTTTCACAAGCATATATGGCAGATCAGATGTTATCAGCCATTCTCGTACTGAATTCCAAAAGATGCTTGGTGGAATTTGATAGAGAATAGTGCTACTGATTTGACCGCTATATAAGGCAACAGTAAAAAAGAATAAGCATTGGATAGGTGCCATTAAAACCATTGCACAAATTCTTGGAACAACTAAATATTCGACCGGATCGGTTTGTAGCATTGTGATGGCATCAATCTGCTCGGTAACTTTCATCGTGCCTATTTGAGCGGCATAAGCAGTGGCAACTTTGCCAGTAAGAAGAGTTGCAGTAAGTAATGGCGCTATCTCTCTAGCCATTCCAATTGCTAAAAGACCGCCAACTTCAGAACCTAAGCCTTGTTTACTTAATTCTGCTGCAACTTGAATGTTAAACACTGTTCCAGCCGCAATGCCTGTAATTAAAACTATTAAAAAACTTCCTGGACCTGCCTCCATTAGTTGATCGAACAAGTCTGATTTGTTTATTCGCCCTCTAACTGTTGAAGTGATAGCTTGTCCCCCTATTAAAAGACTCGCTCCAAATCTTTTTACCCATCTAGGTGAATTCATAAATCAAACCTTTATTTGTTGAGTTTCTTCTCTATCTTTCCAGTCTCTCATAATCAATAGTCCCCAATATACAAGGATTGAGGGTATTAAACCCATGCAAATTCTTACAGTTATTAATGCAGAATCTGGCTGAGTAATATTAATAATTTCCTGACAGGCGCCTTCTTTAAATCCAGCAAAAGTTAAAAGATATCCGAATAATCCTACGCTTAAAGCAATCCCTAATTTTTGGCATAAAACCATCCAGGCTGTATAGATTCCAGCCGCTTTTTCTGGATCATGATCAATAGCATCTGGTAATAAAGACCAAGGTATTAGATATGCAGTTGATGCACCAAAACCAACAAATAAGATAGTTATAAATAAAACTAACATTTTTATGAGGTCTATATTTAAACTATTAATTGCAAAATTATTTGATAATGGAGGTAATAACATTGCAATTAAGCAACCACTAATCCATATTATCCCACCTCTTTTCAAGGCTTTAATTCTTCCATATTTATTAGAATAAAAGCTCCAAACTTGTAGCCCTAATAGGGCACTTATTTGAAAAGGAATTATAATCCAAAACGATATTCCTCTTGGAACATTCATGACTTGCTGAAGATATATTAATGAAACTGTTTGCATTAATTGAAGACCACACCATAGAAGTAAATAAAGATAAATAACTTTTATAAATATTTTATTATTTAGAATACGATTAAATTGACTTTTGATTGGCTGTACTTTATTGATTGGCTTCCTCGCAACCTTTGCAAATGGAGCTAACCCCCAGGTAGAAAGTAAAGTAATCAGCGTAACAATAGTGCCAGATATTCGCCCCATTGTTAAGTAACCTTCATCTCCTTTTGTTAAATATATTGCCCCTACAATTAGTCCTGATAAGGAAGCTAGTATTGATCCAGTAAATCTTGCAGCATTCAGTCTGGTTCTAACATTCTCATCTTCACTAAGTTCTGTTGACAATGCACCATATGGAAGATTGACAGATGTATAAGCTGTCATGAAAAGAATTGATGTACAAATGTAGTAAGCAGTTTTTTCTTTAATTGTGTAATCACTTGGAATCCACCACATTGCGGCTAAAAAAATACCTAAAGGAAGTGAGGCCCCAATCATCCAAGGTAGTCTTGGCCCCCATCTGGATTGGGTATGGTCACTCATCCAACCAATTAAAGGATCATTTATTGCATCCCACAGTTTTATTATCATCAAAATAGAGCTTGCTATCCAAGGAGGTAAGCCAGCAGCACATGTAAAGAAAGGGAAAAGATAAAAGCCAAATTGAGCCGACGCAAGTCCTGTTCCGGAATCCCCCAACCCATAAGACAACATGAGCCTTATGCGGTTTTTTTTAATCAGCCTATTGGAATTCGTCAATCTTTTTGAGAAGAGGGGGGCGGAAGGTAATAATGTATGTAGGCTAAATGGGAATAATCCAGTTTTCTGGACATATTCTTTTATTAGCGCGGGCGTAGTTTAGTGGTAAAACCTCAGCCTTCCAAGCTGATGATGCGGGTTCGATTCCCGCCGCCCGCTTCAATTTTGTTCTCATAGCTTAATTTTTTTGGAATACTCATTTGCGACCAAAAGTACAAGACTGTAACTTTCCATACTTATATTTGATTGATTAGCTAAAGGTTTTTTAGAGACATTTTTATTTTTTAACAAAGAGGTATCAATATATTTTTTCCATGGAGAAGTTGGTTTTGGTAACTCAAAAACCATTGTTTCTTTGTAAGCATTAAATCCAAGCCATATCGCCGAGCCTTCATCCTTTTTATTGATGCTATAACCAAGAGTATGAGACCATTCTCCCCAGTCAGGTTTATTAACTTTAATTCCATGCCATTGAATCCATAAATCAGGTGTTTTTTCTTTTGAATTATCTTCGTGAGCAATATGTACAAAAGAAGGACTGAAAAACTCTGATAGTTGTTTTCGAAGAGATATGAGCTTAATAACAAAATCTTTTAAGTCATGATCACAATTTTGATGATCCCAAGTCATCCATCCAAGTGGGTTGTCTTGACACCATGTGTTGTTATTACCTCCTTGGCTTCTACCTACTTCATCACCCATTAACATCATTGGGATTCCAGGAGATAAAAGGAGTGATGATAGAAGATTTCTTTGTTGTCGCTGTCTCAAATTATTTATTTGTTTATTAGTAGTAGGTCCTTCAACTCCGTAATTAAAACTATTATTATGATTCTCTCCATCTCTATTATTTTCCCCATTCGCAAGATTATGTTTTTTGTTAAAACTTACTAGATCCTTTAAGGTGAATCCATCATGAGAAGTGATGAAATTAATACTAAATATGTTCGCTAGATTATTATTATAAAGTGATTTATTACCTATTAATCTATCTTTAAGTTGCCAAATTGTACCTTTCTCACTCTTCCAAAATCTTCTAATATCATCTCTAAAATGACCATTCCATGTTCTGAATTTCCTTGCTGGGAAATTACTTAATTTATAGAGACCTCCGCAGTCCCAGGGCTCGCTAATTAACTTTACATCACTAAGTTTAGGATCTATCTCAATTTCTTCAAATAGGGGAGGTTCATCTAAAGGGATTAGATTTTCGCCTCTGCTTAAAGCAATACCTAAGTCAAAACGAAATCCGTCAACTCCAAGTTCTACGGCCCAACAGTGTAATGATTCTAATATTAATTTTCTAACTAAAGGACGATTTGCAGCAATAGTATTTCCGCATCCGGTTACATCTTGATAATTTTCTTCCTCATCTTGATGGTAAAAAGTTTTAGGACCAAAATTTTTCCAACTTATAATTGGACCATCTTGATTACCTTCTGTTGTGTGATTGTATACAACATCAATCAACACTTCAAGTCCATTATCGTGGCAAACTTCTACAAATTGTTTGAATTGTTTACGGGCTTCTAATGGGTTGTACCCATCTACAAAACCTTGATGAGGTGTGAACCAATTAATGGGGCTATAACCCCAATAATTTTCTAAACCTTCTGGAGCATCAGAAGAATCAAAAGCAAATATTGGAAGTAATTCAATACTTGTTATTCCAAGATTTTTTAAATAAGGAATCTTTTCAATTAACCCGACAAAAGTACCTTTTTTATTATCACTAATATTTGAATCTGGATTTTTAGTAAACCCACCAACATGTAATTCATAGATAATCGTTTTATTCCATTTATGTTTAGGCCTTGGATGAGATTTAAAATCAAATTGGTCTCTATTAGTTACTACTCCTTTTAAGAAATGACAATAACCTGTAGAGAGATTATTTTTTTGATTTCTTTTATATTTTCTCCAGCCTGTAATTGCTCTGGCACATGGATCTAAAACAAGATTATCCATTAAAGGGTTACTCTTGTCATTTGATATTTTATATCCATATAAGGCCCCTTCGGATAGCCCTTCAAGTTCAACGTGCCAATAATCTCCAGATCTGTTTTTCTGATCTAAAGAAATGATTTCTATTGGATGATCGTCATTTTCATCTTGAAAGATTAGTAATTCAACGTTTGATGCATGAGGAGCTGCTATGGAGAAATTAACTCCATCAGGAGTCACTGAGCTACCTAAAGGCCATGCTGAACCAACATTTACTTTTCTCAATTGTTTTTATCCTTCAAATTAGTAATCAGACAACTTTTCATCCAACTTAGTTGTTTAGTTTGTTTTAACAAGTTATGAAAAATAAAATAGCATTTTCGAGAGAAACTTTGATTAGGGAAAATGACCATAGCTTTGAATTAATTCTAAATCCTTTTTTCGCGAGAATCTAATCAGATTTCTGATTTTGTTTTTTGCCTCAAACTAGTAGATATTGGATTTAGGTCAAAATAATGTCATCCTCTTAAATTTTTTAAAACGTTGTTAGAGGAAACCCATTAGTACTTTGTAATTTAAATAGCTTCAACATGGACGTCCTTGAGCTAAAAAACGTGTGATTTGGCATTTCTGGCCCTTCTTTTTCTTGTGGTTATTATTTTGTAATACCAATAAATGTGCTGTTCTTCGGACCTTTGTTAATTCAGACAAACTTCATAAAATGACTAATTTTTGGTCAAAAAAAATAATTAATTGCGAAAGCTAGTTCTTTTTTTACTAATAAATCAGAAAAACCATCTTTAAAAAGGCTTGACCTCACTGGCTTTCTAGGGGATATGGAAAATTTGTATTTTATTTGCGAGATTGTTTGAGGGATCTTAAAAAGATTTTTGCATCAAGAAAAAATGCTTACATATTTTTTAGAAAGCTCACTGCCACAGGCCCTTTGGGTTGCAGGCAAGTGATTTGCTCCATACGATTAGCAAGATTGAGTTTTTTGGAAACTAATTCCTTAATTGGTTTTCTTCCTCTTACTCCCTGCTACATACAATCTTTCCAATGAACAAAGCAGATTTAGTCAACCTGGTTGCAGCTCGTACAGAGCTAACTAAAACAGACGTCTCTCTGGTAGTTGATGCCGCCATAGATACAATTATTGATTCTGTAGTGGAGGGTAAGAAAGTCTCCATTCTGGGGTTTGGTTCTTTTGAACCTCGCGATCGTTCCGCTCGTCAAGGATTAAACCCAAAAACAGGAGAAAAGATTGCTATACCAGCTAAGCGAGTACCTGCCTTTACAGCTGGGAAATTGTTTAAGGATCGTGTACAGGGATAATTGATTTTTTGAAAAGAACATTTCCTAATTAATTTTTCTTATATAAAGGGACTCTTTTAAAATATGAGTCCCTTTTTTTGTAAATCTTTAGACCTTGTATGAATAAAGAACAAATTCTCCTGTTTTGGACTAAAAACTTTTTCTTAAAAATACAAAAAATTATTAATTTGTTTTAATGGGGATTATTCTGTGAATATTTATTCCTTGAAAAAAATAAAATTTTTATTCATTTTTCTAATATATTTATTTTTACCTTTTAAGCCCCTAAGTGCTTTTGAATCAATTGATTATCTGGTAATTGATATGCTAGTAAGGAGTTGTCATAGAGATATTGAATCTTGTAATGAAGCATTAATTAAAATAAATAACTATCAAAAATATGCAGCAATGAATAAAAAGTTTTCTTGTCAAACTAGATTACTTGGTTTGGAAGCTAATTTAATAATGATCATTAATTCTAATTTTAAAATAAATGATACTAAAGATATTATTCAGGCTGTGAAGAAATATTGCTAGAGGTTACCGATAAATTGAGAACATGCATTTTGACTTTTGTTTCAGTAAAGAAAATAATGTGAAAAACTAGAACAAAATAGGTTTTATTTGATTTATATAAGTAAGCTTAGAACAACAAATTTAAAGAATTTATTCTAACTAAGAACATGGGCTCTAAAGCTTCTAATTCCAAAAAAACTAATGATAAGGCAATTAAGACTGACAAGGTCAAAGGAAATAAATTTAAGAAATCAAGCTCTCAAGATCCAGATGTATTAGTCAATCTGCCAGCTGGCTTGAAATATAAAGTTCCTGGTAAACGTCAAAGAGTTATTATAGGTTCAATAGTAATTGGTTTGAATGTTGTATTAGTTATCAGTGTACTTATTTACTTTTATAGCCCTTCGTTTCAAGACTTTATTTACAATTTTGGTCGTGGTTAATGGTAAGAAATCCTAGATTTTAAATCAAATAGATGAAATTTTAACTTTTTAAAATAGGAAAATACTACTAAAGAGAAAATAAAAGTAAAGAATGAATAAGAAAATTTTATAGGATTTTTTTATTCGAGTCCAATACTCTAATGTTTTTAAACAGGCAGTTAGTAGAAATGGTACAAAAGAAAAATGATGCTAAAAAAACAATAAAAATACCACAACAAAGAAAGACAACTCTTAAATGGGGGGCTAATGGTGAGCTTTCCTCTATAGATATGGTACGTATATTAGATCGTTTGAATGATCAAGATTTAACTGAATGCGAAATACCTTTAGAAACAGAAAAAAAATTATAAATCTTTATTTTTTCTATTATCATAGTTAATACAATCAATAATTTATTTTTAGTTGATGAAGTTAACTATTGCGCTTATATCTTTAATAGCACTAGTTTTTGGATTTTTCTACTTATTTACTGGCTATAAGTCAGCCTTTGAGGCTGATCAGCAATGCCATTATGAAATGAGGTTGAAATCTGTCGAATTAGAGGATCTTGGTTGTGACCATGATCTTGAAACAAACCAATGGCTCTTATATAGGAAAGGGATTAATGAGCAACCTTCAGAAGTTATTAAACGTTACCGTTATTAACTTACAAATTTCTTATTTATTATGGGAAATATATATATAGCCACTATTAATGAGATGATAGCTGTAATTATAAAAGTTAGAAATTGCCCTAAGGAGCCTGGAAGATATGTATTTTGAAGGAAATAAAAATCAATTAGGGAACCAATTGTTCCCCAAATAATTATCCAAGCGGATACATACGAAATACCAACTAATGTTTTTTTACTCATGGAATGTAAGTGATTAAGTTAATTTTCGGATATTAGATAATGATATCTATACTAGCTAATCCCAAAAATTTTCTGAGTTGCTGGTTCTCCAGCAAAAGCTAGTTCAGTAAGTATAAGCATTATAAAACCAATCATAGCAACTCTGGCATTAACCAGTTCAGCATTTTCATTAAAACCAAAAACTTGTTTTACTTCTTCGCCTTTATTGTTAATCCATTTAGGATATGAACTCAGGTTTGGACTTTGATCATTTTGTTTAGGATCATTTACGGGTTCGATTTCTTTCATATTACCTGTCTCTGAATTTATATTTTGATTATTGATTTCTGAATCAATGTCAGACATTTGGATTAAAAACATATATACAATAAAATTATAAGCTATTTTTTTAAAACTTTGTTCCAATGCCTCTTTTTTCTAGATTTTATCATTCTCCTAGACTTTTTCGAAAGTGAGTAAACTTCAGCTTTATTTATAAGAAAACCTAAAATTGAAAAAAAAATAATCAATGAGAATAATAATATGTAAACTTTCATACTTAAATCAAATCTTAAAATCTATATTAGCTATTTATGCGGTTAATTTGAAAATAAAGAAAAAGTTTTGATATATTTAAAATATATCTTTTT
This sequence comes from Prochlorococcus marinus XMU1408, assembly GCF_003208055.1. Classification (NCBI taxonomy): domain Bacteria; kingdom Bacillati; phylum Cyanobacteriota; class Cyanophyceae; order Synechococcales; family Prochlorococcaceae; genus Prochlorococcus; species Prochlorococcus marinus. The sequence goes on along the minus strand of NZ_QJUE01000005.1, from coordinate 176,585 downwards.
CTTATTAAGTTTTGTTTTACTATTAATTAATAGCTTGTTTAAGGAACACTTCTTTGCTAGAAAAATATTATACGTTTTCAAATAATGAATAATGCTTTTCTAATTATCTTTTCATTAGTTTCTATTGTTCTTATTATTCTTGGCCTTCTAGAATTGATCAAAGAACTTAAGTTTGCTCATGCAAGGAAGTTTATTTGAAAATCATGCTATTAAATCTTACTTGGTTGATTCCTGGGATTCCAATAATTGCTTCTCTTTCTATAGCAGTTCTTTTATTGAGCTTTGGAAAAACAATGAATAGGCTTACAAAGCCAGTTTCGTATTTTCTTATTGCTAGTCTTATTTTTTCTGAAATAATTAACTTGATATTATTTAAAAATAATATATCAGGAAACGAGTTGCTTTTTGTAAGCAATTTTGAATTAGTGGTTGATAAGTCATCGTTGCTTTTTTCAGAATTAATAGGTTTACTTTTCTTGTTTATTATGATTTTTTCAGTTATTAAGTTAAAAAGAAGAAATGGCTATGTTAGATATTTTATTTTCCTTGGCTTATTAAGTGGTTTAGCATATCTTTTCTCTTTTACTGGTAGTTTATTCCACAATTTATATGATCCTTTGATTACATATTTAGATCAAACAGCTATATCTTTTTAGAGAATTTATTTGATGATTTAAAGAGTCTAATGAGGAACAATTTGGTTTTTGGAAGTTAAACTTTAATTGTCGGTTGTCATATTATCTAACTTGTAATAAAATAAAAATAATTTTTATGATTTAAGGTTTTTACTTTGAGCGTAAATTCACCTTTAGATCTGCCAATAAATATTGCTTTAGTCCATGAATGGTTTACTTCTCGATCTACAGGTGGCGCTGAAAATGTTGTTAAAATCATTGATGAGTTGTTAACTGAAAAAGCATCTCAGCCACAGATATTTTCATTAGTGAATGAAGAGAGTTTATTAAAAAGCAATTGGTTATTTGATAGGAAAGTAAAAACAAGCTTTATCCAAAAACTACCATTCGGTATATCACATGTTCAACAATATTTACCTCTTTTGCCTTTTGCAATTGAACAAATTAATTTAGAAGGATACAAATTGGTTATAAGTAGTAGTCACCTTGTCGCTAAGGGTGTTTTGACTTCGCCTGATCAACTTCATATTAGTTATGTGCATACGCCTGTGAGATATGCCTGGGATCAGATGAATATATACTTGAAGCGATCTTTCTTAAGAAAAATAGGTTTAGGACCATTAATTAGATTGCAATTGCATACTTTGAGACAATGGGATCAATTAAGTAGCTCAAGAATAGATTACCTACTTGCTAATTCTAATTTTACTGCTAAGAGAATTTGGAAGTATTGGAGAAGGCGCTCAGAAGTTATACATCCACCAGTAAATGTAGATCGTTTTGAATGGAACAAGCCTAGAGAAGATTTCTATTTAAGTGTCTGTAGATTAGTTCCTAATAAAAGAGTTGATTTACTTGTTAGAGCTTTTAATAGGCTTAAATTACCTTTAGTTGTTGTTGGCGAAGGAGTTGAAAAATCATATTTAAAAGATCTTGCAGGTCCAACAGTTAAAATTTTGGGTTTTCAAAGTAAGGAAAAGATTGAAAGTTTAATGAGCCAATGTCGAGCATTCGTTTATGCTGGTATTGAGGACTTTGGAATTGCTCCTGTTGAGGCAATGGCTTCGGGCGCTCCTGTAATTGCTTTAGGGAAGGGAGGGGTTTTAGACACTGTGAAATGCCTGAACTTTAATCAGGATAAAGATGCAACTGGACTATTGTTCTATGAACAGACTGTAAAGTCTTTAGTTGAGGCAATTGAATTTTTTAATGAAAAAAAACTTTGGAGAGAATTTAATTCTGGATTAATTAGAGATTGGGCTAATTCTTTTTCACAAGATTCATTTAAATTCAAATTGGAGAAAACCATAAATAGAGTTTGGAGTGAGCATAAGAATTCTTGTGACATTGCTACTAGTGACCTTAGGTCGTGATCAAGAAAATCCTCATTAAGTAGAGTGCTTAAAGATTGGAGAATTGATTTTACTAACTCAATAATTTGTGCATAATAATCCTAGAAAATCATTATTAAGATGGTCTGAGTTCCGTAAAGGTTCTACAACAATTCCATTTGAAGTAATATCTAAAGAACCTTCCTCTTTACCTGCGGTAGAAATAATAAGAAATCAGAGTCGTTACGGACGATCATTAAAAAGAATAGGGGATGTTGTCTTTTCTTTACTAGTTTTAACTCTAGGTTCACCAATATTTATTTTAATTGCAATATTAGTGAAGTTAAGTTCTCCTGGTTCGATTTTTTATATTCAAAAAAGAGTAGGAAGAAACTATAGAGAATTTGGATGTATTAAGTTCCGAACAATGTATAAAGATGCAGATGAATTACTCCCAAATTTATTAGAGAAATATCCTCTTATGAGGAAGGAATTTGAAAAAGATTTTAAATTACGTCGTGATCCCAGAATAACAAAATTAGGTAGATTTCTTAGAAGGTCAAGTCTCGATGAATTACCTCAATTCTTTAATGTTCTCAAAGGAGAGATGAGTGTTGTTGGACCGAGACCAATCGTTAGTGCTGAAATTAATAAATATAGTCTTTTCATGGAGGAAGTAATATCTGTGAGACCAGGTTTGACAGGTTTATGGCAAGTTAGTGGGCGAAATAATCTTAGTTATAAAAAAAGGGTTCAATTAGATTTGGTTTATGCAAGAAATAGAAATTTTATACTTGATTTGGAAATCATTATTCTTACATTAGGTGTTTTACTCTTTCCAATGGATAGAGGTGCCTTTTGAGTTTACAAATTTAACAATTTTGTAATTAGTATAATAATTAAAATCCAAGCAAATTGAAGTCTAAGACTTAGACTAAGTATTTTTTTTACTGAATTTATATTTGCTATTGGATAAGATTTCGCAATTAGGGGCTTTATCTTTTGCTTGCCTTTATAGTAATTAGTCCCTCCCATTCTCACCTCTGCACAATAAGCAAATATTGCTTCAGAAATTCCTGAGTTTGGGGATGAATCAACTATCCCATCTTTCCAAGCCAGCCTTACTGTTTTAAAAATTGATTGTTTTTTTATACAGCAAAAAGGAAGCGTAATTAATACAATTCTTGAAGGAATCCAAGTCATTAAGTCATCTAGTTTCGCTCCAGTGAATCCAAGCCATTTTAGTTTGCCTTCTTTATATCCCAGCATAGAATCAATAGTACTAGATGCTTTAAAGATCCAAGCCATTGCTAATGGCCCAGGCATAAAATGATTCAATTTCCAGGATATTGTTCCTAAAAACATCCAAAATAGAGGAGCGAAAATACCATCAACAGAATTTTCGCTTGCAGTTTCTGCAGAAGCTCTAAGAATTTCATTCTCATCTAAATTCTCAACATCCCTACCAACTATAAAACTTAACTTTTGTCTTATATTATTTAGATCATATCTGAGATCTTTATGGTTAATCAAATTTATAATCTCATAAATGCTTGTATTAAGACTTCTTGAAGCAAGCGAACTACTTAAAACAAAAGCGAATAATAGTGAACTAATAATAGGATTTTCTATTTTGAAGAATAAAAATAATCTTTCAATAATCCATCCAGATATTCCACTCAAGAATGTGACTATAAATGTAATTATTATACCTCCAATGAATAGCTTAGATTTATTATCTTTTGCTATTCTTTCAGCTAATTCTTGTAGAAAATTAATAACCACACCCATTAATTCGACTGGGTGTGGCAAGCTTTTGGGATCACCAATTAAAAGATCAAGAAAAATAGCAACTAAGATTAAGTTAATGATGTTTTCAGTCTGATTGAAGCCAACTAAACATGGAGCGAAGTGTTTTGCCTACTTGCTCTATTGGGAGTTCTGAGTCTTTCTGGCGAATTCTTTTCATTTCTGGTTTCCCTTCATCGCATTCTTTCACAAAGTTTTTAGCAAAAGTACCATCTTGAATATCGGCAAGAATATTTTTCATCTCTTCTTTTGTTTCTTTGGTAATCAACCTTGGGCCGCTCACATAATCTCCGTATTCAGCTGTATTTGAAATTGAATCTCTCATTGCTGTCAGTCCCCCTTTAACCATAAGATCAACAATTAATTTGACTTCATGTAAGCATTCGAAGTAGGCCAATTCAGGTTGATAGCCTGCCTCTACAAGTGTTTCAAAACCAGCTTTAACTAATTCTGATAAGCCTCCACATAAAACTGCTTGTTCTCCAAATAGATCAGTTTCTGTTTCTTCTTTGAAATTTGTTTCTAAAATCCCAGCACGTGTTCCTCCAATACCTTTTGCATATGCCATTGCTAAAGATCTGGCTTTCCCTGATGCATCTTGTTCAATGGCAAATAAAGCAGGAACCCCTTGACCATTTTGATATTCCCATCTGACTGTGTGACCTGGTCCTTTTGGGGCAATCATTACAACATCAACAAATTCAGGTGGCTTTATTAACTCAAAACGAATATTGAACCCATGCGCAAAGCTTAGTATTTTTCCTGGTTTCAAGTGAGGGGCGATTTCTTTGTTATATACATCTTTTTGGAATTCATCAGGCAAAAGAATCATTATCCAATCTGCCCTTTCGGATGCTTCTGAGACGCTTAATACTTCCAATCCATCAGAAGTCGCTTTACTGGCTGATCGACTTCCTTCATAAAGACCTACTATAACTTTGATGCCACTATCTTTTAGATTGAGTGCATGAGCATGGCCTTGAGATCCATAGCCAATAATTGCAACGGTTTTATTTTGAAGAAGACTTAGGTCTGCATCTGAGTCGTAAAAAAGTTTTGCCATCTGATTGGGTATTTCAGAACTGTATTTAGGCTGAGCTTACGAAATAGAGTGCTATTGAAACCACTTTCATTGATATATTTTTTTTCTATCAAGACAATTTAATAAATATCCCACAAAACTTTTTAAATCAACTTTCACTTGGATGAGTTATTACTCGGTCGATTAGACCATAATTTTTGGCTTCTTCTGCGCTCAAAAAGTAATCTCGATCAGTATCTTTTTCTATTTTTTCATATGTTTGTCCAGTCATCTCTGCCATAGATTTATTTAGCATTTCTTTTATTCTCAGAATTTCACGCGCTTCAATTTCTATATCGCTTGCCTGTCTTTGAGCAGTACCACCAAGTGGCTGGTGAATCATGATTCTGCTATGAGGTAGTGCAAGCCTTTTGCCTTTTGTTCCAGCAGAAAGTAGAAAAGCACCCATTGAGGCGGCTAAACCAACACAAATGGTAACTAAGTCGCTTTTTACATATTTCATAGTGTCATAAATCGCTAAGCCAGCAGTTACTGACCCACCAGGACTATTGATATACAAATAGATAGGCTTACTACTGTCTTCAGAATCAAGATAAAGCATTTGCGCTACGAGGCTATTTGCAATGCCGTCATTTACTTCTTGACCAAGAAATAGAATCCTCTCTGCACCAAGTCTTGTGTAAATATCCACCCATCTTTCGAATTGGCTTCCTGGAAGGCGGTATGGAACGCTTGGAGTACCTATTGGCATGACTTAATAAATGTTGAAAGGTTGGTGTTAATAATGATTTAAAAAAATTTTCGAAAAACTTTAAATTAGTTATTTGGGTAAAACATTTTCGCTTGGCAGGTCTTTTCTACTTGTAAGTACGCGATCTATGACCCCATACTCAACTGCTTCATGAGGGTTGAGATAACTCATTCTATCGGAGTCTTTGGATAATTGAGCTACTGATCTTCCAGTGTTTTGACTAAGAATTTCTAACATTGATTTCTTATTGTGTATGACTTCCTTTGCTCTAATTTGAATATCAGTTGCTTGGCCTTGCGCCCCACTTCTGGGCTGATGAAGGACAATTGAAGCATGAGGTAATGCTGCTCTTTGTCCTTTTGTTCCAGCTGAGAGAATTACTGCGGCTGTGCCCATTGCTTGACCTATGCAAATTGTATGAACCGGAGGTTTGACATATCTAAGAGTGTCGCAAATTGCAAAGGCTTCTGTTTCAAATCCAATGGCATCTCCTGTGTACCAACTTGTTCCAGTTGAGTTTATGTAGAAATAAATAGGTTTCTCTGCATTATCAAATTCCAGAAAAAGAAGTTGAGCAATAATTAGTTCAGTTACATCCATTCCCAGTTGCCTTTTGGCATCATCATCAGAAAATAGAGGTAAGCCTAAATAAACTATCCTTTCTTTTAAAAGAAGTGATGGTAAATCAGGTGGTGGAGTTCTCATTACGGCTGAATCGCCATAGTACGGAGAAGATGCAGTCATATGAAGTTAAGTCTTCTTGGATTCGAGCCTAGCTAGATCTAGCCTTGAGATGCTTTTGTTGTTTCAAATTTGTTTGGGGGCTGATCATTGGATGCCTTACTAAAAACCATTCGGCCTGTTGGTGTCTGTAACGCTCCAGTCACAACTACTTCTATTCTTTTACCAATCCATTGGAGACCCTCCTCGATAACTACCATTGTGCCATCTTCAAGATAGGCAATACCTTGTGAATTTTCTTTACCTTCTCTAACTACTTTTAAATTTAACTTTTCACCAGGTTGAACTTCAGGCCTGACTGCAAGAACTAGATCACTAAGGTTCAGAACTTTTATTTCTTGTACTTGAGCTACCTGAGATAAGTTGTAATCAACAGTAATTAATATTCCTGAAATATCCGATGTTAATTTTAAAAGGATTTCATCTGCTCCCTCTCCTTCATATTTTGTACTGTTTATAACTAATCTTCTTCCATAACTTTCTCTTAATTGGTTTAATAATTTAAGACCTCTTCGTCCTTTTCCTCTTTTTTCATTGTTACTTGAATCAGCTAATTTTTGGAGTTCATCCATAACTGACTGGGCTACAATTAACTGTCCTTCAATTAATCCAAATCTTAGTAGGGCCTGAATCCGACCATCAATTATCACACTAGTGTCTAAAACTTTTGCACTGGCTGGAGTAAGTATTCCATCTGCCATTAATAATGATTCCGTGCTATTTGGATTAAAAAGACGTAAAACTGTTCTTCCATGAACATCAGCAAGGTTATATCCAAGTACGCCAAAAAAAATGTTGCTAAGTACAGCAAATATAGGCTTTACAAAAAATAATTCAGTTGGTAAAGGTAATAGTAATACAGGTACTAATAAAAGTGCTGCTATTAAAAGTCCAAGAACTATGCCCACAGATCTACTTATAAGTAGATCTGTGGGCATAGTTCTAATTTTTTTAGTTAGTTGATTTCTAAACTGTTGGAAAAGAAACGCTATTAAAAGACCAACAAGCGCTGTTAGACCGGATAAAGCAATTTTTAAATTTTTTAAATTAGTGATTTGGTCTAAAGTTTCTTTAGGCAACCAATTCACCCCAATCCAGCCGGTGATTGCCCCTGAAATAAGAAATAAAACCAGAATAACTAAGTCTGCCATATATTCAGGTTATGCTTGCTTCTCGTTTTTTACTAAAGCTTTATTTATTTTCAAAGATTTGGATTGCAAAAATGACCTTTTATTTGCGTTTGTATATCTAAAGCTCAAATGGTAACTCCACCGAGAAGTGCATATGTCCATATACCTTTTTGCCATAAAAGATGTTTTTACTGTGATTTTTCGATTATCCCTTTAGGTGATAGCGCTGAAGCTTTAGGCAGTCCAGGGATAACTTCCATTAACGCATATTTAGATTTACTTCATAGAGAGATTTCTATTGCTCCAAAGGGCCCTGCTCTCTCAACCGTCTATTTGGGAGGAGGAACACCTTCTTTATTGAAAAAAAATGAATTGGACGATTTATTAAAACAACTCAAACGAAAATTTGGATTTCAGGATGGTGTGGAGATAACTATGGAGGTTGATCCAGCAACATTTTTAGAAAATGAACTTAAAGGATATTTAGAAATTGGAATTAATAGAATGAGTTTAGGTGGCCAGGCTTTTGATGACACCACCTTATCTTCAATAGGTAGAAAGCATAATCGTTCACAATTAATAGAGGCTTGCAATTGGCTAAATAATTTATTTAAAGAGGGAATGTTAAGAAGCTGGAGCCTAGATTTGATTCAAAATCTTCCAGGTTTAAATTTGACAAAATGGCTTTGTGAGTTGGAACAAGCAGTTCAAACTGAAGCACCTCATTTATCAATTTATGATTTAACTATCGAGCCAGAGACAGTTTTTGGTAGAAGACATAAAAAAGGACTTTTGAAAATACCAAATGAATCCTTAGCTCAAAAAATAGATTTGGAAACTAATAAATATCTTAAAAGCAGAGGTTTTTCTCGATACGAGATCTCAAGTTATTCTTTACCTGGCCATGCATCTCGCCATAATCGTATGTATTGGGCTGGCTCTGGATGGTGGGGATTTGGTATGGGAGCAACAAGTTCTCCTTGGGGAAAGAGATTTTCTAGACCCCGAACAATCGTTAGTTATAAAAAATGGGTTGAGAAACAAGAAAGTCAACTATTAGAAAAAACTTTGTTTAATGAGGAATCAAGTCGAATGCCATTGGATGAACTATTGATGATCGGTCTCAGAAGAAGAGAAGGTGTTCATTTTGAGGAACTTGCAAAAAGTGTTGGATGGACCCAAAAGGAATGCGAAAAAAACTTAAGATTATTGGAGAAATATTGGATAACTTTTTTGACGGAAGGTTATTTATTAAAAAAAAATGGAAGGTATTGCTTGAGTGACCCTAAAGGAATGCAGATTAGCAATCAGATTTTGATTCAGATGTTTTTATGGTGGGATTCTCTCACTTTGGATTAATCGATTCAATCCAATTTTTTAGAGCGTCAATGCAAAGTTCTCGTCCTGCAAGTAAAGGCTTTGCAAAAGGAGGCTGTTCAATTGAGAGGCCAAGAATATCCGCTGTAACTCTTACCTGCCCATCGCAATCATTCCCCGCTCCAATGCCAATTACGGGAATGGATAAAAGTTTTTTTAATCTACTGGCTATTTTTCCTGGAATATGTTCCACAACTAAAGCAAAACACCCAGATTCTTGAAGCATTTCGGAGTCTTTAAGAATTTTATCTTGACTATCTTTATTGGTTGCTTGAGATTTATACCCAAGTTGATGAACTGATTGCGGTGTTAAGCCAAGATGACCCATTACAGGGATTCCCGTTCTTATAAGTCTTTGAATTACTAATAAAGTCTCAGGCTCCGCTCCTTCAAGCTTAACGGCTGAAGCACAGGAATTTTTCAGGAGAGTTCCTGCCGCTTCTACAGCCTTGTCTTCTCCACATTGATAACTTAGGAAAGGGAGATCACAAACTACCAATGGTTGTTTCGCGAGAGGGTTACAAAAACCTCTGCAAACAGCTTTTGTGTGATGAAGCATTTGATCAAGTGTTACAGGAAGAGTTGTTTTGTGGCCCAAAACAACCATTCCAAGTGAATCTCCTACGAGAACAACATCAGCTCCTGAGGCTTCGACTATTGAGGATGAAATCGCATCCCATGCAGTTAGTACAGTTATCTGTTTACCTGATTCTTTAAAACGAACCAATTCTGTGGTTTGCATTTAATTCTTAATAACGTGGTTAAGTATTGCTAGAATATTATTGACTCGGCCCCATGCGGCTGTGACGCCTAAAACTGGTCAGGACCGGAAGGTAGCAGCCATATGGGATGCTCAAAGCAGGCGTGGACTCCGGGTCACCTATAAATCAATTAGGTTGATTAAATTAAACCATATTAACGGTTTTGTCTTATACGTAGAAACTCAGGTATCGATGCACCTGATTCCTTTGAGTCAGATTGTTCGTAAAGAGATTGAGGGGAAAGTCTTGCCCTATTTCTCTCATTTGAATAAATTTGATTACTGTCAAATCCAGTTGCAATAACTGTTACTTGAATCTCACCCTCAAGTTTTTCATCAACAACTGTACCTACGATGATATTTGCTTCTGGATCAACAACGTCTGAAATAACCTCTGAGGCAGATGTCATATCTTCGAGTGTCATATCTTTTCCTCCAGTTATATTTATTACGCATCCTTTAGCACCATCAATTCTAGCTGCTTCTAAAAGTGGACTATTAATTGCAGCCTGAGCTGCTTCTAAAGCCCTTGATCTTCCTGAACCTAAGCCGATCCCTAGAAGTGCAGTTCCAGCTTCTGTCATAACAGATCTAACATCAGCAAAATCTACATTCACTAATCCTGGACATGTAATTATATCGCTTATTCCTTGTACTCCTTTCATTAGAACATCATCTGCGCTTCTAAAGGCTTCTTGTAAAGGTGCTCCGGAAATTACGTCCTTTAGTCTGTCGTTTGGAATGACAATCAACGTATCTACATTTTCTGCAAGCCTGGCAATACCTTCGTCAGCTTGCCTTAAACGACGTTTACCTTCAAAACTAAAAGGCTTTGTAACTATTCCTACTGTCAAGGCACCACTTTCTTTTGCGACCTGAGCAACAACTGGGGCTGCTCCTGTTCCAGTGCCACCTCCCATGCCAGCGGCAATAAATACTAGGTCAACCCCCTCCAGGGCTTGCTGGAGATCAGTTCTAGATTCCTCTGCTGCCTTTTGTCCAATACTTGGATTGCCGCCTGCGCCCAGCCCTCTAGTTAAGCTTTGACCTAATTGAACTCTATGAGTAGCAGATGATTGGATAAGGGCTTGAGCGTCTGTATTTAACACTCGATATGTAACTCCATCAAGATCACTATTGATCATTCGGTTGACGGCATTACTTCCACCACCACCAACACCGATTACCTCAATACGTGCAGATTGACTGGGGAGGATTCCTTCATCCATGTTGAAACTAGATTTGTTTCCAATTCCCATCACCATATTCAGGATTAGAACTCGTTTTTGGCATTATGAACATCATTAATGGATTCTGTTGGTTTATTGGTTCAAATTGATTAACAAATTAATTTGTATAAATATCTCAGGATTGCCATCAGTTCCTTGAAAGTTTGAAGAGAATCATGTCATAGCAAGGCTTTTACTTCTCACTATTAAGTATTTTTTCGATTTTTAATTCTGGTTTGCCTGGATCTTTAAGGTCCACAATTTTTACTTTTGTGTTGATTAAAAGATTTGGTAATGATTTTTGTAGCTGGTTGAGTTTATTAATTTGCTCGATTAAGCGATCAGTATCGGAACCTAGAAGAACTGAATTGAAGTGCTCTGTCTTTATACTGATTTCTTGAAGAGGACTTATTTTGATTTCTTGAAGAGGACTTTTAAGGATAAACCTATTCTTAAGTATTAGAAGGATGTCATTCTTTTTATTTTGATTCCAATTATCTATTGATATTTTTATTTTATTTTTTTTTGTCTTACTTATAAATTGAAGTGGTATCCAAGTTCCTTCAATATCTATCATCCCTTTCTCAATCTCCTTTGCAATGAATCTACTAGCAAAAGCAATTGGCTCTCTTTCAATAAAGTTTAGATGAATTTCAGGTGGAAAGAACTTACGGCTTATTGAAACATTTTTAATTGGAAGCTTTTTTATTAAATATGATTCAATTTCTTTTGGATTTAATTCCAACAAATTTTTTGGATAAAAATTACTAATGGTTTCTTTTATATGATTTTTTGTTATTCCAGATAGGCCTGTTATTTTAGTTTGTTCAAAACTTATAGGTCTCCAAGCCTGGTTCGTAAATATAAAGATAAGAATAATTGAAGTATATGAAAAAAAAATGAACTGCCATAATTCAATGAAAAATTTCTTATTTTTAAAAATATTTGAGTCTTTTTTAATTGATATCTTTTTGTTTTTATTTAATTTTTTGGTTTTTCTTGTATTTGATTTCAAAGGTCGCATCTTGCTTTGGACATTAGTTGATCCATCCATTGACGAGCACGTTCAGCATCTGAAAAAGGCACATCAATTTCTCTACCTGAGCCAACAAGCCTGAGCCTGCATCGCCCTTCCGATTCTTTTGTTAGAGGTGCTTCTCCTGAACTGAGAGCCATCAGCTCAACCATTTCTAATTTTTTTACTTCGAATGTCTCTTCCTCTTTGAAATTTCCAGCTTCGAAGCTGCTCCAGCATAAAAAGCCATCTTTTAATCTAGCAGCGCCTGTTCCATCAAGTTTGGCTAGCTCTGACCCTTTGGCCCAAATCAAATAAAGGTTTTGTCGCCTTCTCTCAAGCCACCCGAGAGCAGCAATAAGAATAAAAGCCATTAGTAATGGCAACCAAAGGAGACCGTGAATCATTTTTTGAGAAATAGATCTAATAAGTCCATGGTTAATTTATTCTCTAGCTGTTTCTATGAGACTAGCAACAAGTTTTTCTAGTTTTAACCCAGAAGCCTCCCACAACATTGGATACATACTTTTATTTGTAAAACCAGGCAAGGTATTAACTTCATTTATGTAAATCTGTTGTGCATTTTCTTGATAAAAGAAATCTACTCTTGCTAAACCAAATGCATTAATAGCCTTACATGCTTCGATAGCTAATTTTTGTATTTCTTTGGATATATCTAACTTCAAGTCAGCGGGGATAATTGTGCTGCTTAGATTATTATTATATTTTGATTCATACGTGTACCAATCAGTTTGAAATTTAACTTCACCAACAACTGATGCTCTCATAGTTGATTTCCCTAATACTCCACATTCAAGTTCTCTTCCCGCTATGTTTTTTTCTATAATTATTCTTTCATCAAAGTTAGATGCGAATTCGATTCCAGCAATAAGTTCTTCCTTTGAATAAGCTTTATTGATTCCAATAGATGAACCTAAGTTGGCGGGCTTTACAAAACAAGGATAGTTTATAATTTTCTCAGTTTTTTCAAAGATTGACTTCATGAAGAAATTATTTAATAAATCTTCTTTACTTAAAAAAATATATGGAGCTTGAGGAATATTAAAAGATTTAAAAATAGATTTCATTGCTATTTTATCCATTCCTAAAGACGAGCCAAGAATTCCTGACCCAACAAAAGGCTTTCCTGTTAATTTGAATAAACCTTGAATAACTCCATCTTCCCCATTAGGCCCATGTAATACAGGGAACCATACATCAATTTTATCACTTTCTTTCGGTAGATTTATTAAATTATTTCTTAAGTCTTTATTACCTTTATAAGTCGAAATCGATATATTTTGTTCAAGTATTGATTTTGAGTATTTTGAATCTAACCAAAATCCATGCTTGTCTATGTAAATTGGATTTACAATAAAATGCTGATTATTATAAGAATGTAATAAGGCATGGTAAATAGTCTTCGCGGATTTGATAGACACTTCATGTTCACTAGAATTCCCACCAAATACAAGACCTATAGTTAGTTTTTTATTCGACATATTTAGTTAATTTTAAATACTTTGAGAATTGATTGAAAATGATTAACATTCTATATCACTTCACCAGTCAAAGAAAATGGTCGTATTTCATTTATTTTTATATTAACTTTTTCACCAGGTTTATATGACTTGCCATTGTTGGAGGACCTTGGAAAGAAGGTTAGTCTATTCGTTCTAGTCCTGCCCATTAATTGGGAATTATTTTTAGAATTGATGTTTTCAATGAGTATTTCCTGTGATGAATATTTGTATCTAAAGTTTCTTTCTTTTGCAGTCTTTTCTACTAAATTATTTATTTCTTTAAGTCTCTCTATTTTAATTTCTTCTGACAATTGATTAGGCCATAAAGCTGCTGGCGTATTTGGTCTTGGTGAGTACGCTGCAGTATTAACAAGATCAAATTTAATATCCTTAATTATAGATAATGTCTCTTGAAATTGATCTTTTGTTTCACCAGGGAAAGCTACAATAGCATCAGAGGTGATAGATGCTTCAGGCATTAATTTTTTAATATAATTTATAATTTCTTTATAGCTTTCAATAGTATAACCTCTAGCCATTTTTTTGAGGATTTGATTACTCCCGCTTTGAAATGGAATATGAAAGTGTTCACAAACTTTAGGGAGTTTTGCGCATACATTTATTAATTCTTTGGTGAAATATCTAGGATGACTCGTAGCAAATCTAATACGCTCAATTCCCTCTATGTCATGAATATATTCTAATAAATAGGAAAGTGTTAATTGGCCAGATTGATTATATTCATAAGCCTTAAAGTCTCTGCCATAAGCATCGATATTTTGCCCTAAAAGAGTTATCTCTTTATAGCCAATTCGTGCTAATTTTTCTATTTCATTTTTAATTGCTTGAGGTGTCCTCGATTGTTCTTTGCCCCTGACAGAAGGGACTACGCAATATGTGCATCGCTCATTACATCCATAGATAATGTTGACCCAAGCGCAGATATCACTCTCTCTTCTTGCTGTTGTTATGTCTTCGTAAATGTGCTGTTCATCCGTGGCCAAAACTTGGTGTCCATTATCAACTTGATTAAGTAGTGTCTCTAGTCGATTGGCATGCTGAGGACCCATGACAAGATCTATCTCAGGAACTCTTCTTAATAGGGTTTCACCCTCTTGTTGGGCTAAGCAGCCTGCAATGATGATTTTTAAATGAGGATCTAATTTCTTTCTTCTAGCTTGCCTTCCTAAATAGCTATAAACTTTTTGCTCAGCATTATCACGAATAGTACAAGTGTTGTAAAGAATTAAATCCGCTTTTAGTTCCTCTTCTGCAAGTTGATATCCCATTTTTTGTAATATCCCAGACATCCGTTCTGAATCTGCTTTATTCATTTGGCAGCCAAAAGTGGTAATCCAATAGCTTCCTCTGTTAGTTCTAATAGATGTGATCTGTTTAGTAGGGACTATTGATGTTGTCATCGCTGATGTATTTTTTTCTTGAAAAAAAGATTTTTTAGATACATTCCTTAAAGAGTTGTTCAAGGGCGAGCGAGGGGATTCGAACCCCCGAATAGCGGCGCCACAAGCCGCTGCCTTAACCACTTGGCGACGCCCGCCTTGTGCTTTTAATCTACCAATGATTTGTCATTTTGAGATTCCAAAATGATTTTGGTAAACAAATTCGCTTGAAATTATTCTAGATAGTACGAATTAAAATTATCAATTTTTATATCTTGATCACAACGCAATTGACAGGTAATGAAGTTACTGTGGAATAAGTACCCCGATTTATAAAAGCCCGGGATTGAAATCTATTTGAAAGTGAATTTCGCAAAAAATGTTGAATTGATTGCAAGCCCTCCAAAGTCTGGGTGCATAGATGTTCTTGTTCCAAGATGTTTGATTGGTAATGGATTGGATGTATTAGGAACCTCAACTGATAAAGAAGGATTGTCCCCTATTCAAGTTGAATGGAGGGATGGAAAAATTATTTCAATTAAGGGCTTAAAAGATATTTCTAAAGTTCCAAAGGAAATGCTTCTACCAAGATTTGTGGAACCTCATGCACATATAGATAAAGCATTCTCTTGGTCACGTTCCTCTAATTTGAAGGGTAGCTACCAAGAAGCCTTAGCATCGAATCTAAGTGAATACGGATTGAGGTCTGAAGATGAATTACTTTTTAGCGTTGAGACGTCCCTAAATTTAGCTTTGACTAATGGTATTAGAGCAATTAGATCTCATATTGATAGCTTTGGAAAAAATGCAATGAGAGATTGGGAGATATTAGAAAAAGTTAGAACAAAATGGCGAGAGAAAATTTTCTTACAGTTTGTCGCTTTGGTTCCATTAGATTTTTGGCAAACTTACAAAGGTGAGCTTTTAGCTCAAAAAATTGCTTTCAATGGAGATCTCTTAGGAGGAGTTATAGCTCCTCCTTTAAATAAGAGGAAGACTTATCAATCCTTATTACATCTAGTGCAACTCGCAAATAGACTTAAGTGTGATATTGATCTTCATATTGATGAGTCTCAGTCTTGCCCGGCTGCTGGCTTGAAATTACTTCTTGAGGTCTTGGGTCAAGTTAAAAATGAGATATCAATAACTTGTAGTCATTTGAGCAGTATGGGCTTATTAAGAAAAAAAGCTATTTCATGTTTGGCAAAAGAAATGGCTAAAAATAAATTAAAAGTTGTTGCTTTACCACTTACTAACTCTTGGCTACTTGGCAGGGAAAAACGATCCACTTTAACTAAACGTCCTCTAGCCCCAATATTTCAACTTCAAAAGGCTGGGGTTGTTGTATCTGTAGGAGGAGACAATGTAAATGATGCATGGTTTCCTTTATCTAATTTTGATCCTATAAACTTAATGGCCTTTTCAATGCCAATAGCTCATTTGTCTCCTTGGGATAGATTGGGCCTTTCACCTTTCACTACCTCTGCAGCGCATATACTTAGTCTTCAATGGGATGGGATTTTGGAAAAGGGAAGTCCAGCTGATTTTATTTTGTTAGATTCAAATAGTTGGGTAAAAACTTTGTCTGAAAGATCTAAAAGAAGAGTAGTAGTTAATGGTGAATTCTTGAATGAATTACCTAAAAATAATAACTCAAAATTTAGCAATTCTGAGTTATGAGCAATAAAGAGAAAGTAGCTTTGCTCTTAAGTGAACTACAGTTAATTTCTGATTTAGAGATCTATCAAAAAAATAGTGATTTACAAAGGTTCTCTAAAGATTTCTTTGATTATTCGCCGATATTAATTAGTGAATTAAAAGATTGCTTGGCTGATATTGTCGTTCGACCACTGTCGGTAGATGCAATTGTTATTGTGGCTCAAATTTGTAATAAGTATTCAACCCCTTTAACTTTAAGAGGTTCTGGAACAGGGAATTATGGACAGTGTGTTCCTCTAAAAGGTGGAGTTGTCATGATTATGTCTGGTCTCCGGAAGATTAGACATTTCGATCCCAAATCAGGTGAAATCACAGTTGAATCTGGTTGTTTACTAAGAGAGATTAATGATGAGTTGATTGAACATGGTCGTCAGTTGCGCTTGCTTCCAAGTACATGGAGAAGTGCTTCGGTTGGTGGTTTTGTTGCTGGAGGCTCAGGTGGCATAGGATCCGTTCGTTGGGGATTCCTCAGAGATCCTGGGCATTTGCAAGCATTAGAAATTGTAACGACCGAGGATTCACCAAGAAAGCTTGAATTGGATGCAAAAAATTCTGAAGCTTTAAATCATGCTTATGGAACTAATGGAATTATTACTGCTTTGACTCTAACAACTGCTGCGTATGTTAAATGGCAACAAATAGTTGTCGACTGTTTGGATTGGGATCAGGCTATTGATCTTTTAATTAAGTTTAATTGTGCTGCATTAGAGCTTTATTTGGGAACTTTATTAGATAAAGAAATCGTTAGTTGTCTTCCTCATTGGTCTGGTAAACCATCAGGCAAACATAGAATTTTACTTTTGGTTTCGCCGGATGGTGTTAGTACAATTGAACGACTTTCTAGATCAGTTGGTGCAGGTTTTAATGATTTAGGTCCAGAAAATCTTAAGGCCGGAACTGGCCTAAGAGAGCTTTCATGGAACCATACAACTTTACATATGCGCGGAATAGATCCTGAGTGGACATATCTACAAATGCTTCTTCCTCAGCCTGAGTCGGAAATGATGAGGAAATTGAAATCCGATTGGGGACCGAATCTTTTATGGCATTTGGAATGTGTTCGTCAGAATGGAGTACAAAGATTAGCATCACTCCCTATTGTTAAATGGCAGGGTGAAGAAGCTATGAATCGCTTAATTCTTCAATGTAAAGAACTTGGTGCAGTGATTTTTAATCCGCATACAATCACTGTTGAAGATGGGGGGCTTGGTGTGATTGATTCAGACCAAGTTCAAGCGAAGAGTAACTTTGACCCAAAAGGAATTCTTAATCCCGGGAAACTCAAAGGGTGGAAAATAAAAGACAATTAATTCACATACTCTATTTTTAAACAACTTGATTTTTTAAAGCTTGCCTTTGAAAAAGATCACCTATTAAATATAGTGATCCTGTAATGATGGGTGGAGGAGAAGGCCATTTCTTTCGTTTTCTAATTATTGATAAAACTGCTTCTGCACTCAATGCTTCTTTAAGCTGACTTTTATATTCAGGGCAAAAACTTAAAATCTGATCTGTAGACCAGCTTTGTTGACCTGGGACAGGAACTATCCAAGCAATGTCTTTTTCTCTTATCAGATTATGTAAAATGTTTATCATATCTTTTTGTTTTTGGATCCCTAGTATCCAAGTAATGCCACTTTCTTGGTCAGACCATGTCTCTCTTTCAATTGATAATTGTTTGGCTGCATGTGGATTATGGGCACCATCAACAATTATTGGCATTCCTTTCCACTTTATGTATTGAAGTCTTCCAGGCCATTTTGCAACAGATAAGCCTTCTTTAATTTGCTCCTGAGAAATTTTCCAACCAATATTCTCTAATGATTCAATCACACCTTTAGCTACGGCAGCATTTTCTTTTTGTATTATTCCTGATAGACCAAGTTCCCAGTCTGAAGGAAGTGGATCAACCCAATGTATTTTTGCTTGTTGTTTAATAGCAGTCTCCTTGAAAACTTGTTTTACAATATTGTGCTGCGCAGCTGTAATAACCGTACTTTTAGGGGTTATTACAGCTGCTTTTTCAATAGCTATTTTTTTTAGACTTTTACCTAAGTATTCACAATGATCAAGACCAATAGCTCCAAACGCAATGATAGGTCTATGTTTGTGAGCGGTTGTTGCATCAAGTCTCCCTCCAAGACCTACCTCCAGTATGAGAAGCTTAACTTCCTTTAATGTGAAATATTTTAGTGCTATTGCAACAATCGATTCAAAAGGAGTCAAATCATATTTGGTTAAAATTGGACTGAGGGCGAGACTTAATGATTTAAATTCTTTTTTTGATATGGGGGTCTTATTGATACAGATTCTTTCGACCCAATCAACCAAATGAGGAGAAGTAGTTACTCCAGTTTTTATATCTACTATACTTAGAACACTATTTATAAAAGCAGCAATAGATCCTTTCCCATTCGTACCTGCTATGTGAATAGCAGGTATTTTTTTGCATGGATCACCCATGGCACTAATAGCCTGTGACATACGATCTATTCCTAGATTCATATCTTTATATTCTGTGTTTTTACTTTCAAAAGTGAAATTAGATTTTTTTATGAAAGTTTCATTAGACATTTATCTAATCTTGATAAAAGTTCGTTGATTTCTTTTTTTGTAATGATTAAAGGGGGTACTATTCTTAATACTTTTGCACCAGCTGAGACTAAAAGTAATTTCTCTTCCAAGGCCGATTTGACAATATCAAGAGATGTTATTTTTTTATTGTCTTTCAAAACGAGACCTTGAATAAGACCGATGCCTCTTGTAGAAAAAAATATATCAGAATATTTAAGTGAAAGATTAATTAATCCTTCTTTTAATTGAATACCTCTCTCGGTAATTTTAATGAGGAGTTTTCTTTTTTGTATTTCTCTTCCAACGGTTAGAGCTGCTCTACAAGCAAAAGGATTTCCTCCAAAAGTGCTGGCATGGTCACCAGGCTGAAAAACATCAGCTAGCTGATTAACTAATAGTGCTCCGATTGCATGACCTCCTCCAAGTCCTTTGGCTAATGTGAAGACATCAGGTTCAATCCCTAATTGCTCATATCCCCAAAGAGTACCTGTTCTTCCCATCCCTGTTTGGACTTCATCAAACATCAATAAAACATTGTTTTCTGTACATTTAGCTTTAATAAGTTGAAAAAATGATTTTTCCCCAACATTTATTCCTCCCTCTCCTTGTATTGGTTCAATTAACACAGCGGCGATTTTGGGACCTGTTTTTTCTAAACCATCAAATAGATTCTTAAAAGATTCATTGTCGTTATATGAAAAAAACTTAAATCCATCAACCATAGGCTCGAAGCCATTATGGTATTTCGGTTGTCCTGTCGCACTTACAGCTGCGAGAGTTCTTCCGTGAAAGCTTTCTTTTGAGCAAAGAATGATTGGATTATCGATGTTACGTTTGATATGACCATATTTTCTTGCCAATTTAATAGCAGCTTCGTTTGCTTCGGCACCGCTATTGCAGAAAAATGCACTCTTGGCAAAACTGTTGGAAGTTAACCATTGAGCCAGTTCTTCTTGTTCCGGAATTTGGTAAAGATTGGAGACATGTTGAAGTTTCCTTAATTGCTTAGATAAGGATTTGATTAATGCTCTATTACTGTGTCCCAGAGAACAAGTTGCGATGCCTGCTACAGCATCAAGATATTTTTCACCTTTCTCATCCCACACCCAACACCCTTTACCTTTTACTAGGTCTAAGGGAAAACGTTGGTAAGTTTTCATCAATGAAGTGGGAGCGGTCGGACTTGAACCGACAAACCCGAAGGTGCCGCATTTTGAGTGCGGTGCGTCTACCAATTCCACCACGCTCCCAGTAGGTTTATTTTATGTCAAAACTAGCAAAAATATGAAACTAAGCTGCATTTTTTTGAGTATCAATATTGTCTTCAGTAAATTTTTTGTTAGAAAAAGAAATTTGAGATGTTTTTTGATCAAATTTTCTAGAAATTATAGAACCGGCATTACTTAATTTTTCTTCTAATTTTTCATACCCTCTATCTAAGTGATCAAGACCTGTGAAAATACTATTTCCTTTGGCCGAGATACAAGCAAGAATAATGGCAGCAGAAGAACGTAAATCTCCTCCTTTTACATTTGAACCGATTAATTCTTTGACTCCTTTTATGTGAGCAGTATTTTGTTCTAGAGAAATACAGGCCCCCATCTTGATTAGCTCATTAACATGTTGCATCCTCTTTTCAAAAACTTTTTCTTTGATTTTGCTTGAACCCTTAGCTGTGGCCATCAATGACATAAAGGGAGCTTGAAGATCAGTTGGAAAGCCAGGAAATGGACTTGTAGTTATATCAACTCCTGAAATTTCTCTTGGAATAATTTTTAAATAATGATTGCCATGATGAGAGATAGAACAGCCACATTCTTGAAGTTTTAAAATAACAGCGCTCAAATGGTTTGGTACTAGAGGTCCTACAATCAAGGGCGAACGTGTTATGGCTGATGCTATAAGAAAAGTCCCAGCTTCTATTCTGTCAGGGATTACCGAATGAGAAGTCCCTCTTAAGGTTTTAACGCCTTTGATTGTAATTCTTTGTGTTCCAGCTCCAGAAACTTTTGCTCCCATTGAATTAAGCATTTTTGCCAGATCCTGAATCTCTGGCTCTCTAGCGGCATTCGATATGGTTGTTTTGCCCATAGCTAAGCAAGAAGCCATCAAAATAGTTTCTGTAGCTCCAACACTTGGATATTTAAGAGTGATATTCGCACCATGTAATCTTTTATTTTTGGTTGAAACTTGAGCGCTCACAACCTCATTATTAATAACTACTTCTGCGCCTAGAGCTTTTAGACCATTGATGTGTTCATCAACAGGTCTTGCTCCAATATTACAACCGCCTGGTAAAGGAATTTTTGCTTCTCCAAGCCTTGCAAGTAAAGGGCCAATACAGAAAAAACTAGCTCTTAAACTATGAACTAGTTGATAAGGTAACTCAGCATTATGAATGCACCTAGAATTAATCTCAATAGAATTATTCCTCTTAGTTAACTTTGCTCCTAGATTAAGAAGAATTTCTGATAAAACCTCAATATCAGTCAGTTTCGGGACATTTTTAATGAGGAGTGTTTCTTTTGTCAGAAGAGCTGCTGCCATTAAAACTAAAGAAGAATTTTTTGCTCCACTAACTTTCAAAACCCCACTAAGTTGATGCCCTCCTTTCACCTCCAGATGTGGCGGAATAACTTTCCTTTTAATTGTCGCCACACTACTCATATTGGAGCGCACTGCTTACCAAGCCATAATGCCAAGTGGATTAAAAATAGTCCAGTCACCCTTATTGAAAATTGATGGGTTCCAATTAAATCTTGATAATGTTTAAAGTTTGAATAAGATTTGTACATGTTTTTTTGATCAAAGAAAATATCAGTGTTTATTTCAAGGCAAGAAACATCTCTTATCTTTCAGAAATTAAATAATTTGAGGTTTGAAAATTAAGAATTCTTTTTCGCCATTGATTTCAAGTAGAAGGAACCCTTTGGTTAGAAAATTAAGGGGTCTGTTGAAAAAAAGTGGACGTGAAGAGCATTCTTCTCTTTTGCTTGAGGGGTCTCATTTGTTAGAAGAGGCTTTGAAAACAAATTTTTTGCCAAAAGAAGTTATTGCAACTCCTAAATGGTGTGATGAGCATGAGGAAGTTTTAAAAAAAATAGCTTCAAAATCTTTATTAACCCTAGTAACCACAAATGTTTTAGAAGCATCTTTGTCAACAGTGACGCCTGATGGTGTCGCATCGATATTCACAATGTCAGGGTTGCCAAAACCGGTAAAAGCCCCAAAACACATTTTAGCTTTAGATAGGATTCAAGATCCTGGCAATTTGGGAAATTTATTCCGATCGGCCCTTGCTGCTGAATATGAAGTTATTTGGTTAGCTTCTGGAGCAGATCCCCTAAATCAAAAGGTTTTAAGATCTTCAGCTGGCTCAGTTCTTCATTTACCTTTTGAACGGATTGGAAATTCATCTTCTTCAAGTACTGAAATTCTTGTTTCAAAACTCAATATTGCAATTAATGATAATTACCAAGTAGTAGGAACAATTTCGCCGAATAAAATTACTGATAAGAAAGTGAAACCTTATTGGGAATTAGACTGGGATCTCCCTACTGTATTGGTTCTTGGGAATGAAGGCTCAGGTGTTCATTCTTCAATCGAAGCCTGTTGTTCAGACTTTGTTACGTTGCCTCATAGCTCATTAGTTGATTCACTAAATGTGGCATCTGCTGCAGTTCCTCTCTTGTTGGAGCGACAAAGAGTAAAAATGGTTAAGGGTATCCAAAAAAAACCGTGAGTGAAATTTCTTTTGACTTTGACTTAATTGTTGTTGGAGCAGGATATGGAGGTTTTGATGCTGCTAAACATGCAGCAGAGGCTGGCTTGAAAGTGGCGATTATCGAATCAAGAGATATGGGTGGGACCTGTGTCAACAGAGGCTGTGTCCCCTCTAAAGCATTACTAGCAGCCAGTGGTAAAGTTCGTGAGCTTGCAAATGTTCCTCATCTTGCTGAATTTGGTATACATTCCGCTCCAGTTAGATTTGAACGTAAAAAAATTGCCGAACATGCAAAAAACTTAGTTGAGACAATTCGAAAAAATCTAACCAAAACATTGGAAAGATCGGGAGTTGAGATACTTAGAGGAGAAGGGCGTTTAGAAGGCAATCAAAAGGTCGGCTTAAGAGAAACAAATGGAGTTGACAGAATCTTCTCTACCAGAGATATTATCTTGGCTACAGGCTCAGATCCTTTTGTACCGCCTGGAATTGAAATTGATGGACGAACTGTTTTCACAAGTGATGAGGCTATTAATTTAGAGTGGTTGCCAAGATGGATTGCCATAATTGGTAGTGGCTATATAGGCTTGGAATTCGCTGATATTTATACAGCTTTAGGTTGTGAAGTAACCATGATTGAAGCTCTTGATAAAGTAATGCCTACTTTTGATCCTGATATCACAAAAATTGCTTCAAGAAACCTAATTGATAAAAGAGATATTGAAACTCGAGCTGGAGTATTCGCTACTAAAGTCAAACCAGGTTGTCCAGTCGAGGTCGAGCTTACAGATGCAAAGACTCGAGAAGTGATTGAGGAGTTACAAGTTGATGCTGTTCTGGTCGCAACAGGCCGAGTACCGTCGACTAAAAATCTAAATCTACAATCCGTTGGAGTTGAAACGACGAGAGGTTTTATTCCAATTGATGATCAGATGAGAGTATTGGTAAATGAAAAACCAATTTCTAATCTTTGGGCAGTCGGAGATGTTACGGGTAAGTTGATGTTGGCTCATACTGCTGCAGCTCAAGGGAGTATTGCTGTAGAAAATATTTTAGGAAAAGCAATAGAAATTGATTACAGAAGTATTCCTGCAGCGACTTTTACTCATCCTGAGATAAGTTCCGTTGGACTTTCGGAAGAAGAAGCAAAAGATATAGCGAAAAACGAAGGCTTTGAACTTGGAATTGTTAGAAGTTATTTTAAAGCAAACTCTAAGGCTTTGGCTGAATTAGAAAGTGATGGAATTATGAAGTTGATTTTTAATAAACAGACGGGAGAGGTCCTTGGGGCTCATATCTATGGATTACATGCGGCTGATCTTATACAAGAGGTTTCTAATGCAATTTCTAGAAGGCAACTAGTCAATGACTTAGCAAAAGAAGTTCATACGCATCCAACGTTAAGCGAAGTTGTGGAGGTTGCTTATAAACAGGCTGCTTTACAAATCAAGAAGTAGTAAATCAAATTTTATTTTTATAGATCATCACTTATTTAAATTATGAAAATCAGAAGAAGACCTCCTAACCCAAGTATAAAAGTAGCTAATTTAGAGTATGCAATACCTCATCCAGATTCAAAACCTAAAAATATTTTGGAGGAAATTGTTTGGGAAAAACATTTAGAAGTTGAGATTGCAAGAAAAAAAGTTTCGCTTGAAGATTTAAAGAAAAAGATCAAGGATTTACCCAAAACAAAAAATTTTATAGACGCATTAAGAAATAGTAATTCAAAACCAGCACTAATCTCAGAAATAAAAAAAGCTAGTCCAAGTAGAGGGATAATAAGGGAGGACTTTGACGCGAGAACAATAGGTAAAATGTATCAAGATGGAGGTGCTAACTGTATATCAGTCTTAACAGATAAAAAATTTTTTCAAGGTGGTTTTGATGTATTAGTTGAAGTTAGAAAAGAAATCGCAATCCCAATCCTCTGTAAGGATTTTATTCTTTATCCCTATCAGCTTTACCAAGCAAGAGCTGCTGGAGCTGATGCTGCACTTTTAATAGCTGCAATCCTGACTGATTCTGATTTAAAGTACTTATCTAAGGTCGCTGAACATTTGGGACTGACGATATTAGTAGAGGTTCATAACTCAGAAGAACTTGAAAGGGTACTAAATATTAATTTATTTAATTTAATAGGTATTAATAATAGAAATTTAAAGAGTTTTAAAACCGATCTTGAAGTTACAAAGAAATTGGCTAAGAATTATGCTAACCAAATTAAAGAAAATTCTATTACTTTGGTAAGCGAGTCAGGTTTATTTACTCGTGAGGATTTGGATTTAGTAAAGAGTTATGGGGCTGATGCTGTTTTGGTTGGTGAATCTCTTATGTCACAGGAAGATATATTAGGTGGAGTTAAAAAGTTAATTGGAAAGTTATAGATTAAGGAAAAGATCTATATTAATCTCTTAAATCTATTTAGGGAAAATTTTGTCTACTTTCCCAATGATTAAATCTAATTCAATTAAACCTAATTCTCTACTATCAGTGCTTGAAAATGTGTTGTCTCCCCTTAAATCAAATTTATTTTGATAAATCCTATGAATTCTTTTAATTATTAACTTGTTTTTTCTGTTTGGATGAGAGGCAACGACGATATCGCCAATCTCTAAGCCAATATTTTTTGGGTTTAACTTTTTATATATAACTAAATCTCCCTCTTTAAGAGTTCTTTCCATAGAAGTACCGACAACACGTAAATGTTGTCGGTAACCGATTATTAAAGTAAATAAAGTAAATAAGTCTGGCTTGTGGAAAAGACTTTTATCAGCTTGCGGTAACCCAGCTATCACTTCTACCTTTTGAAGACCAAAACATCGAGTGAATTTTTTGTACAGCTGCTAATAATTCTTCTGCCTTGGTTTGATCAATATTTACCTTGCATGCACTACAAAGCTTTGCTGCTTTCCAAAAAGTGTCATGAAGATCTGGATATGTAGCTAAGTGTTCAGGCTTGAAGTAGTCAGTCCAGAGAATTAGAAGTTCTTTTTTGGCCTTTTGTGATTCTTCTTCTTTAATTGCAACGAAACGAGAAAAAGTGTTGTTATAGGCTGAAATGGAAGCTTGATCGTTACCAGCTGGAGCTAGAGCAATAAGTTTTTTTGTCATAGACAAAACTGCCTCTGCGGCAACTCTTGCAGAAGCAGGGTCATATACACCGCAAGGTCCGTCACAGTGAGCGTGAACAGATTTTGCTGGAAGCTTGTTAAAGATTGATGTAAGTGTTTCGCTCAACATCTGAAAATAATTTGTGAACATTTTTTTTTACATTAATGGCGTTTGTCAACAAACGCCATAATTTTTTCTAGAGCTTTCTGAATAATTTAAGAAATTCACTTAACACTCAATAATTCCACTTCAAAAGTTAAAACTGAATTAGGGGGGATTGGACCTATCCCTCTGCTGCCATACCCCAATTCTGGAGGGATAACTAATTTCCTTTTACCTCCAACTTTCATCCCTGCAACTCCCTCATCCCAACCCTTTATTACCATCCCTGCTCCTAAAGAAAATTCAAAAGGACCTCTTCCATAACTGCTGTCAAATTCTTTCCCATCATCAAGAGTACCCTTGTAATTTACTGAGACACTTGTTCCTGGGGTGGCTTCTTGACCATCTCCTAAGACTAATTCAGTGATTTTTAGACCACTTGAAGTTACTTGAGATGCTCCTATCTCAGCTCCTCCGAGAGGAGCGTTGCTTGTATTGGTTTTATCTGAGGCCATAGTAAAAAGTGATGGATTTGGATCTTCAGGATCTAATTCAAATGGATTAGTGACAGACTCGCTGGTTTTTGTGGATTGCCTTATTTCCGCCTGGATTGGTTGGTCAATTTGTGAGGCATTCGTTGGAGTTGGTGAGATGATTTGGCTGATCACTGCAATAATCAAGCAGCTAAGGCAAACAGAAAAGCTAATTAAGATTTCTCTCACAGCAATATTAAGTAATCGGAAATATTCTTGCAGATTAGTACCCAAATTACATCTATTTAAAAGATAACTAACCAGAGAGTATGAATTTTGTCGGTGTATTTTTATTAAATTGGATTTATGAATAATATCTATTCTCTTTTTATTAAAGCTTTTGCTGGTGGAGCTCTAGCAGGAATCTCCCTTAGTGAAGGCAATTATATATACATGCTTTTGGGAATATCTTTACTTTGGCCTGCTAGTAAAAATCCATGGGGAGGCTTTTGTTGGGGTGCGACGGCTATTTTATGGAGTCATAAGTGGTTGCTTTCTTTGCATCCAATCAGTTGGGTAGGGATAAGCTCAAATTTAAGCTTACCTATTACCATTTTTATATGGCTTTTTTGTGGAGTCTTTGGAGGAGTTCTGGTTTTTATTTGGTCAGCTTTGAGTGGCTTTTTTGCTCCTGGAAGACTGCAGTTTTCTAAATTAGAAAATAAGTTTATTTATGCAGTCTTATTGTCAACAATATGGGGGCTTTCTGAAGAGCTACTTTCTAGAGGACCTTTGTTTTGGATGGGAGTGGGGCCAAGTTTATTACCACAAGATAGATATTTGGCTGGATTAGCAAAATGGATAGGCGCGGGAGGCTTGGCCTCTATCCATCTTTTAGCTGGATGGTGGATTTGGCAACTTTCAATTGCATTTCAAGCTAGAAAAAAAATCAAGAAATTGATTATTCTTGGCCTTGCTTATTTCTCGTTGGCTCATTTAATTGGATTTATCTTGTTACTGGATTCTCCAATTGATTCGGCAGAAAAGGTTGCGATGTGGCAAACAAATATTCCAATAAGACAAAAATTTAGTCAGAAAGAAATAAGTGCTTTGCCCTCAAAAGTCAATAGAGCCTTAACTGATGCTATTGAAATGAATGCATCTTTTTTAATTGCTCCAGAGGGAACGTTGCCTCTGGATAGATCAAAGATCCGAGATTTTCCTATTAAATTTCTCTCTGGAGGTTTCAGGAAAATAAATGGTTCTCTACGAAGCTCACTATTAATTTTTAATCCAGGTGAAGAGTCTTTTTCGGATGTATTGGACAAATCTAGATTAGTCCCCCTGGGCGAATGGATTCCTCCATTGCCTAACTTTTTGAAAAATGGACTTTCTGCAGTAGGTGGAATTGAAAGTGGGAATACATCAAGACTTCTTGATTGGGAGGGCCCCTCTTTTGCAGGTGCTATTTGTTATGAATTGAGTAATGGGAAAGCTATAGCTAAAGCAGTAAATCAGGGAGCTAAATGGATTTTAGTGATTGCAAATTTAGATCCCTATCCTATTTCTTTGCAGAGACAATTTTTATCTATTGCTCAATTAAGGAGTATAGAAACATCAAAAAATTTGATAGCTGTCTCCAATACCGGACCAACATCTTTGATTAAAAGTAATGGAAGAATTGATACCCTTCTTAAACCAAATAAAGAACTTGTTCACCTCGTTGATCTTGAATTAAATGGAAAGAAAACAATATATACATTTATCTCTGATTTGCCTTTGATTGCAGTTATTCTTATAAGTTTAATAGGTGTTTTGCGATTACGTAAGTACAGTTAATATTAATACTCCTTCGAAATTAGTCCTCCTCCTAATACATAATCACCCTTGTAAAATACTGCTGCTTGTCCAGGAGTAATTGAAAATTGATCTTCTTCAAAATGAATATGACATTTATAACAATAATTTTCTTTAGGATTATCAATAATTGGTATTAACTTTGCTTGCACTGCTTTACTTCTATATCTAATTTGTACCTCAACTTCAATTGGTTCTTTAGGTGCTTCAATTGATACCCAATTTATATCTTTTACAATACATTCTGACTTGCCAGAATCTTCTCTTGGAGCAACAATTACTCTGTTTGAAGAGGCATCAAGTTCAACAACATGTAAAGGCACTTCCCAAGCAATACCTAATCCCTTTCGTTGTCCTATCGTGAAATGCTGTATTCCATTATGGGAACCTATAACTTGACCATTTTTAAGAACAACTTCTCCTCGCTTTTGGGGTAAATACTTATCAATAAATGCATTCATTGATCCGTAATGTTCAGCAAGACATAGGTCTTGACTTTCTGGCTTTTCGGCAGTTTTTAATGAATGTTTAAAAGCTTCGATTCGTGTTATCTCTTTAGTTAATTCTCCAAGAGGAAAAATTGTTTTTCCTAAGATTTCTTGAGGGAGATCATATAAAAAATAGCTTTGATCTTTGTTGAGATCTTTACCTCTTAAAAGCTTATGTCTTTTAATTCCATCACTCGGAAGATCATTTCTGTCGAAAGATTCATTTGAATATCTAATTCTTGCGTAATGCCCAGTAGCAATCTTTTCGACATTTTTATTTTCTTTAACCCATTTCAGCATTTCTGAGAATTTGACTGATTTATTGCAGCGTGAGCAGGGCAAAGGAGTAATTCCTTCTTCATATCCTTTTACGACGTTATTGATTATTTCTTTTTGAAAAATTTCTTTTGAATCGACTATGTGATGCTTAATTCCAAGTTGATCACATATCCCTGCTGCATCAATTAATCCATCTGAGCAGCAAGATCCTTTTCCTTTCATTAGCCACAAAGTTAATCCCACTACGTCCCAACCAGCTTCACAAAGAAGAGCAGCAGTTAAGGAGCTATCTACACCTCCGGAAAGCCCCACTACAACCGAATGATTTCCAGAAAATGCTTGCAGTCTTTTTAATGTTTTCGCGACTGTTTTTTCTGAAGTCAAATGATTTAAAACTTTTTTTGTTTCTCTTGTTTCCACATTCATGGGCATTAATAGTAGCTTCTATTCATAGTGGGTTTGGTTGCTTTTTGATTTTGAATTGGCCTCAATCTGATTCTGAACATTTGATGGTTTCTTCTGAGCAGATGCAAATCATAGAAAAAGAAATGTTTTCTATGGGTATGCCTGTTGAAGCTCTTATGGAAAAGGTAGGGATTGGTATTTCTACATGGATATTAGACAGGCAAAGATTGATTGAAAATGGTGCAATTGTATTAGTAGGGCCAGGGCACAACGGAGGCGATGGACTTGTTGTTGCAAGAGAACTTTATATGGCAGGCGTTGATATCTCTATTTGGTGTCCATTCCCATTGAAAAAAGAATTAACACAAAAACATTTCGACTATGCAATTCGAATAGGTATTGAAAACCTGAAGCATAAACCTGATCCGAATTCTAATTCATTATGGATTGAGGCATTATTTGGATTAGGTCAATCAAGAATTTTTTCTGATGAAATAGTTTATTTATTGAATACGAAGAAGAAAACTAGTCCTGATAAATTAATTAGTATTGATGTCCCCGCAGGATTAGACTCAGATAATGGAAATACGTTATCAAATACATCGTTTAAAACTTCTTTTACACTATCTTTAGGCCTCTTTAAGACTGGGTTGATTCAAGATTCAGCTATTGATTTTGTAGGCGATTTGGAGAGAGTAGATATCGGGATCCCAAATAAGATTTTGGTTGATCTTCCTGAAACCCAGCCTCTAAGGATTTCGTTTTCAGATTTATCTACTTTCGTTTGGCCTAGGCCAAGTAGAAGTAAAAGTAAATATCAGAGAGGAAGAGTTCTGGTGATTGCTGGAAGCGAGAAATATAGAGGGGCAGCATCCCTTGCTTTGAATGGCGCTTTAGCAAGTGGAACAGGGAGTGTTAGCGCTTTTTTGCCTCATTCAGTCTCATCTAATCTTTGGAGTTCTCACCCTGAAGTTTTATTGCTTGGAGATCTAAATACTTTTCAGAATGGTTCTTCAGATTTTTCCAAAGTTTTAAATGAAGTTGACTTGAATAGGTTTGACTCGATTTTGCTTGGACCTGGATTAGGGACTGCAGAAGAAAAAGATTGTTTTGGTTCTTACTTGCAGGATTTCAAAGGCCTCCTTGTTCTTGATGCTGATGCAATCAATAGGCTGTCGATAACTTCGAAAGGTTGGGAATGGCTAAATGATAGAAAAGGTCCTACCTGGCTTACACCTCATCTAGAAGAATTTAAAAGGCTATTTCCTTCAATTGATTGCTCGAATCCATTGAAGGCTGGAATTGAAGCTGCAAAAATTTGCAGTTCTTCTGTCTTATTGAAGTCTGCTCATAGTGTTATTTCTGATCCAGGAGGTAAAACCTGGCAAATAGGACAAGTGAATTCATGTGTTGCAAGAACTGGCCTTGGTGATGTTTTGGCTGGGTTTGTTTCAGGAATGGGTGCTTCTGGCCTCGCATGTGATAAAAAATTGGATTCAAGTTTGCTTGCTGCATCAGCTTTGATGCATGCATATGCAGGAGCTTTTTGCATAAAAGGCAGCACGGCAAGCACTATTTGCACTTTTCTTAGTGAATTAATGAAAAAGGAAAGCACTTGAAATGTTTTGAAACAACCATTTTCAAGGCATTTAAGGGTGGATTTGGTGTCATTTGTTAACTAATCGTCAACAAAATCTGAAGGCTTCTTGAAACCCAGGCCAGTTTGACAATTTCTGTAGGAAAGTCTTATCACTTTGAAGTACGGGGTCAAGAAACAATGGTTTCATCTGCACCCAAACCTGCTGAATCACAAAAAAGACGCAGTAGTGATCCAATTAGTTGGTATCTTTCCTCTATTGGGAGGGTTCCTCTATTAACGCCTGCCGAAGAAATTGAGCTTGGTAATCAGGTTCAAACGATGATGGCTCTCACCGAAGATGGGCAAATAAAAGACCAGAGCAAAGACTTTAATTCTCATCAAAGAAGATTGATTCGAATAGGAAGAAGAGCAAAAGAAAGAATGATGAAAGCTAATCTTCGACTTGTAGTTAGCGTTGCTAAAAAATATCAAGGTAAAGGTCTAGAACTACTAGATTTAGTTCAGGAAGGCTCCCTTGGCTTGGAAAGAGCTGTAGAAAAATTTGACCCTACACGTGGTTATAAATTTTCTACTTATGCTTTTTGGTGGATTAGACAAAGTATGACTAGAGCTATTGCTTGTCAGTCAAGAACAATTCGACTACCAGTTCACCTTAGTGAGAGATTAGCGACTATTAGAAAAATCAGTTTAGATTTGGCTCATAAACTTGGAGCAATGCCTAGCCGCCTTGAAATAGCTGAGGCGATGGAAATAGAGGTGGAAGAACTTGATTCTATTTTGAGACAAGCTCTTACTACAAGTAGTCTTGATGCTCCAGTTAATGGCGATGAAGGCCGTAGCTTCCTAGGAGATTTAATAGCAGATGGTTCTGGAGAAGAACCACTTGATAAAGTTGAACAAAAAATTCATCAAGAACAACTTGGAAGGTGGTTAAGTCATTTAAGCGAACAAGAACAGCATGTGATTAGACTTCTATTCGGATTAGAAGGTAATGAAAGACATACTCTTGCAGAGATTGGAAGACTGTTACAAGTTTCACGTGAGAGGGTTAGACAAGTAGAACTAAAAGCTTTGAGGAAATTGAGAAACCTCACTAGAAAACTACCAAGTGGAATTTGAAAATTTATAAATTTAGTTTTCTGCCCAGATATATTTTGTTAGTTCATTGGGATCAGGCTCTGGTGCTTTTAAAGCAAAGTCAACAGCATTATTAACTTCTAAATCAATTTCTTTTTCAATATTTTTTAATTCTTCTTCAGAGGCTAAACCAGAACTAGTTAAATCAATTTTTAGCTTTTTTATTGGATCTTTTTTGGCCCAAAATTCTTTTTCTTTTTCAGATCTAAGTTCATCTGGATCAGCTAGCGAATGTCCTCTGAACCTATAAGTAAGACATTCTATTAAAGTAGGTCCCTCTCCAGATCTTGCCCTCTCTAAGGCTCTTTGAGTCGCACCTCTTACGGCTAAAACATCCATACCATCAACTTCTTCTCCTGGCATACCAAAGGCAGAAGCTTTCCTCCATATTTCTGTTTCACTAGTAGCCCTGTCATGAGCCATCCCGATTGCCCATTTATTATTTTCTACTACAAATATGATTGGCAATTTCCATAATTGAGCCATGTTTAAACATTCATAAAATTGTCCAATATTGCAAGTACCATCACCAAAAAAAGCTGCAGTTACAGCATCACTATCTTGATTAAGAGCCTCTCTCTTGTATTTGCTGCTGAAAGCGGCTCCTAGAGCGACTGGAATACCTTCACCAATAAATGCATAGCCTCCTAGTAGATGATGTTCTTTTGAAAATAGATGCATAGATCCGCCTCTTCCTTTACTACATCCAGTTTCTTTCCCAAACAACTCGCTCATTACCTCTTTCGCTGGGACGCCAGCACTCAAAGCATGAACATGATCTCTGTATGTACTACAAAACCAGTCATGCTTTCGTTGCATTGCTCCAATAACTCCTGTACTTATTGCTTCTTGCCCGTTGTAAAGATGAACAAACCCAAACATTTTTCCTCTGTAATACATTTCAGCGCATTTATCTTCAAATCTTCTTCCCAAAGTCATATCTTTGAAAAGATTTAAACCAATTTCTCTGTTGATTTCAGCTGGTTTGGAATGACCAAGATTGCTTAGTCTATCGGCGTGTTCCCTGTGCTGGATAGGGTCTTGGCTGGTTTGGTTTGGGTTGGGAGACATGACTTTGTTCATATTCACGTATCAATCCTTTTTAGACTTTAAGCGTCAATGGATGCAAAATGGTTAAAACCCCTTACGATGCCTAGAGCTTTTTTCTGATTACCTAGTAGCGATTGGAATTACCTATTGATCATTTTCGCTTATTGGGGGTTAGCCCTTCTGCAAATGCTGAAGAAGTCCTAAGGGCTTTTCAGCTAAGACTAGATCGTCCTCCCAAGCAAGGATTTACATATGAAGTTTTGGCTCAGAGATCTGAGTTATTAAGACTTTCTGCTGATCTTCTATCAAATCCCACCCAAAGACAATCTTACGAACTTGCTCTTCTTGAAGGTTCTTCAGGGCTTGATTTGTCTTCAAATCGAGAAGTCGCAGGTTTACTTCTTCTTTGGGAATCAAATGCTTCTCTCCAAGCTTTTAAGCTTGCAAAAAAAGCATTACAACCTCCTCAAGCCCCTGCTTTGGGTAGTGGCAGAGAGTCTGATTTAACTTTAGTTGCAGCATTATCTTGCAGAGATGCATCCATTGACGAGCAGGCTCGCAGAAGATATGCCTCAGGGGCTGAGTTGCTTCAGGAAGGTATTCAACTATTGCAGAGGATGGGAAAGCTTGTTGAAGAGAGAAAAACTCTTGAATCCGATTTGGAGAATTTACTTCCATACAGAATCCTTGATTTATTGAGTAGAGATAAAGAAGATGAGAAATCTCATCAAGAAGGCATAAGGCTTTTGGAGGACTTTGTTAATAAAAGAGGCGGACTGGAAGGTAAAAAGAATTCAGAAAAAATAGGCGGGTTAAATCAAAATGATTTTGAGCTATTTTTTCTTCAAATAAGAAAATTTTTATCTGCAAAAGAACAATCAAAACTTTACATTAATTGGTACAGAAGGGGTTCGGAAGATGCAGGATTTCTTGCTGCTTTTGCCTTGATTGCTTCTGGATTCTCTTATAGGGATCCAGAGCTCTTACAAGAGGCACGAAAATATCTTCGAAATATCAATATTAATGGTTTTGATGCTATGCCATTGATTGGTTGCTTAGATCTCTTGCTTGGGGATGTTAAACAAGCTGAGGCTCGTTTTAGAAGCAGTTCAGACGATAAATTAAAAGACTGGTTAAATAACTATCCTGGAGAGGCTTTGGGGGCTCTTTGTGACTACTGTCGGAATTGGTTGAAAAAAGATGTTTTAGTGGGCTTTAGGGATGTTGAAACACAAAATGTAAATCTTGACGATTGGTTCGCAAATAAAGAAGTACAAGAATATGTAGAGCAGTTGGAAACAAAGGGGGCATTAGGTATTGCAAAAGCTGGCTTTTCATTCTTATCTTCTTTAGGACCTGAACAACAAATAGAGACCAACTCATCCAATATCCGTGAGGCAAAAGCCGATTTACCAATACCAGGTGGCTCTTTGGATGAAATCTATAAAGAAAAATCTTTAAATGCAAGATTAAAAAGCCAAGAAGCTTTCTTAAAATCTGACTTAGTCAAAATGGTAATAAAAAAATATTATTTAGCATTTGAAACTATACAAAAATTAGATTTTAAATCTTTTATATTAAAACGACCAATTTATACTAGTTTTGCTGCATTTATTGGTTTATTTGTTATTGGAACAAGTTTAGGAATACTTACGCAGAGAAAACCGTCTCAAAACAATAATCTTAATATTATTTCTAAGCCGGAAGCTTTGAAGTCTGAAAATATTAAAACCAAAGTTAATAATTCAAGTAAAATATCAAACAATAAAGAAACATTAGACACAAATAAAATAATTCCTCTCAAATCGTCTTCACCATCAGATAAAGAAATTCAATCTCTTATTGAATCTTGGTTAAAGGGAAAAGCAAATATTTTGAGTGGTTTAGAAAGTAAAACTCTTATTTCCGTTGCAAGACCTTCTTTGTTCAATAGAGTTATTGATCAAAGAAAGAAAGACAGTTTATTGGGTCAAAGGCAAATTATTGATGCAAGAATAACTTCAATAAATATTGTTCAAAGAGCAGATAAAAGAATCGCAGCAGATGTTGAATTAAACTATCAAGATAAGAGAATTAGTTCTTCAGGTGAGATTCTATCTGAAACCGTCATACCCTCATTGAAAGTAAAATATATTTTAGGAAAAAATAAAAATATTTGGCAAGTCGTTGATTATATTAGTAGTAATTAAAAAATAATTTTTTAAATTAATTCTTTAGCCCTAAAAAAATGTTTGAGGAACTAACTAATCAATTTGAAGATGCTGTAAAAGCATTCAAAGGTGAGGCTAAAATTTCAGAGGAAAATGTAGATGAAGCACTTAAACAAGTTAGACGAGCTCTATTAGAAGCAGATGTTAGTTTGTCTGTAGTAAAAGAGTTTATTGAAGAAGTAAGAGTCAAAGCTATTGGTACAGAAGTTGTAAGAGGTATAAACCCTGGGCAGAAATTTATTCAAGTAGTTCATGAGCAACTTGTGAATGTGATGGGAGGAGAGAATGATCCCTTGGCGAATTCAGAGAAAAAGCCAACAGTTATTTTGATGGCTGGGCTTCAAGGGGCAGGAAAAACTACAGCCACTGCAAAGCTTGGACTGCTTCTTAAAGAAAAAAGTCAAAAGCCATTATTGGTTGCTGCTGATACATATCGACCAGCCGCTATTGATCAATTAGTAACTCTAGGTAACCAAATTGATGTAGAAGTTTTTAATTTAAGTTCCAAGTTGAAGCCAGAGGAGATTGCTAGAAAAGGTTTGGAAAAGGCTAGAGAAGAAGGATTTGACACTGTTCTTGTAGATACTGCTGGTCGACTTCAAATTGATACCGAAATGATGGGAGAGATGGTTCGCATTAAAGAAGCCGTTCAACCTGATGAAGTTTTGTTAGTAGTTGATTCAATGATTGGCCAAGAGGCCGCAGATATTACGAGAAGTTTTCATGAAAAAGTAGGAATAACAGGGGCTGTTCTTACAAAGCTAGATGGAGATTCAAGAGGTGGGGCTGCGCTTTCAATTAGGAAAATTAGTGGAAAACCAATTAAATTTATTGGTACCGGAGAAAAGGTTGAAGCATTGCAACCTTTTTATCCGGAGAGGATGGCAAGCAGAATTTTGGGTATGGGTGATGTTTTAACTCTTGTTGAAAAAGCACAGAAAGAAGTTGAAATTGCTGATGCAGAAATAATGCAAAAGAAGCTTCAAGAAGCAACTTTTGATTTCTCTGATTTCGTAAAGCAGATGAGGATGATTAAGCGAATGGGCTCGTTGGGGGGATTGTTAAAAATGATTCCTGGGATGAATAAAATTGATGATGGAATGATTAAAAGTGGAGAAGATCAGCTTAAAAAAATTGAAGCAATGATTGGCTCAATGACAGCAGATGAAAGGATTAAGCCTGAATTATTGGCAGCACAACCATCAAGACGACGCAGAGTTGCAAGTGGAAGTGGTCATCAGCCAGCAGATGTTGATAAGGTTCTTGCTGATTTTCAAAGGATGAGAGGCTTGATGAAGCAGATGTCTACAGGAGGGGGGTTACCTGGAATGGATGGAGGCCTCCCTGGCATGCCTTCTTCAATCGGCGCTAATACAAATAATCAGTCAAGGAGAGGAAGAGGAGGACCTGGTTCGGCTCCGAGAAGACAACGCCCATTTAAAAAAAAGAAAGGTTTTGGTGATCTTTAGAGATCACAAAGGCTAAATCAAACATCTGTAGAGTATTATTAAAGTGAAGAACCTTAGAGTTCAATCCACTTACATATAAATCGAAGATGATCAAGCTCCGCCTAAAGCGGTTTGGTAAAAAGCGTGAATCCAGTTTTCGTCTAGTTGCCTGTAACAGCACATCAAGGCGTGATGGTCGCCCTCTACAAGAATTAGGCTTTTACAATCCAAGAACCAAAGAAACCAGATTAGATACAGAGGCATTGAGAATTCGACTAGGGCAGGGTGCACAGCCGACAGACGCAGTAAGAACTTTATTGGAAAAAGGAGGCCTTCTAGAAAAAAAAGTTCGGCCAGCTGAGGTATTAGGTAAGAAAAAACAAGAAAGAGAGAGATCTGCAAAGAAAAAAGATGCTCCTGCATCAGAAACTTCTGAATAAGAAGTTTTAGATGAATATTAAAAACCTCAAGAAAATTTATGTCTGAAGCAACCACTGAAGGTCGCTTTTGTATAGATCTACCTGATTCCGATGCGGCTACTGCATTGTCTGGAACTGGTCAGTCAACACTTCACAGATTGGAAAGTCTTACTGGTGCTTCTTTTGCTTTGAGGGGATTGCAACTTGAAATAAAAGGAACTTCTTATCAACTCGAGAGAGCTGCAGCAATAGTTGAGTTAGTTAGACCAATTTGGCAGGATGGACAAATTGTGTCACCGGTCGATTTACATGCAGCGGCTGGAGCTTTGGATATTGGAAAGAAAAATGATCATGCTTCATCAACAAATAAAGTTTTAGCAAGAAGTCAAAGAGGAAATCTTTTAAGACCCAGAACAATTAGACAAAAAATCTATGTAGAAGCAATGGAAAAAAATGACCTTACTTTTGCTTTAGGACCAGCTGGCACAGGTAAGACATTTTTAGCAACTGTATTGGCTGTGCGAATGCTCACAGATAGAAAAATTGAGAAAATTGTTTTGACTAGACCTGCTGTTGAAGCTGGAGAAAGATTGGGCTTTTTACCAGGAGATCTCCAGCAAAAGGTAGATCCTTATTTGAGACCTTTATATGACTCACTCCATTCGTTACTTGGACAAGAAAAAACTAATTTACTAATTGAAAAAAACGTAATCGAAGTCGCTCCTTTGGCTTATATGCGAGGAAGGACTCTTGAAGAATCTTTTGTGATACTTGATGAAGCTCAAAATACAACCCCAGCTCAAATGAGAATGGTTCTTACAAGATTAGGTGAGAGGTCACGGATGGTAGTAACAGGAGATGTAACACAAGTAGACCTTCCATTTGGACAGATGAGTGGACTTATTGAAGCAGCAGATTTACTCGAAAAGGTTGATGGGATTTCAGTTTGCAGACTCACATCGGCAGATGTAGTAAGACATCCTCTTGTTCAAAGTGTTGTTGATGCTTATGCAGAACTAGACAGACAAAGACGATAGGGTGATCCGCATTCACATTCGTGAAGACTTATTTTTTTTGTGTCAAAATAAGTATTAATAATTATCTGGTGCGTTATGCCAGCAAACAGCAATTTTCAACAAGCAATTCGCGAAGCACAATCAAGTGCACTTATTGGCCCAAATGTAGTAAATAAAGCCTTGCCTTATGTAGGCGGAGGAATGGCTTTAACTGGATTAGGTGTTTTGGGTGGACTATCTTTACAAGCAACTAACAATCCTTTATTTGGTCCGCTATTTATAGCCGCATTTATTGCCGAGATAGTTCTATTTTTCATGGCAAGCAGCGCTGCCAACAATGCAAATAACTCTAAAGCGCTTCCACTCTTGACAGGATTTAGCTTATTAACAGGATTTACTTTAAGTGGGATTGTTGGATTAGCAATTCAAGTAGCAGGAATGGGAGCAATAGGAACAGCTGTTTTCGCTACTGGGATCACATTCGTAATTGCTTCTTCTGTAGGAAGGAAAATGAGTGATAACGTCGGTCAAGCTTTGCAAGGCGCAGTTGGGCTTGGATTGCTTGGTCTAATTATTGCAATGCTTTTCCAGTTTATTGGTGGTTTATTTGCTCCAGGGATGTTTGGTGGCAGTGGATTTGAATTAATGATTGCTGGCTTTGGAACAGTACTTTTTGTTGCTATGTCATTTGTAGATTTCTATACAATGCCAAGAAGATATAACGATGAACAATATTTAGCGGGAGCATTGGGGATGTACCTTACATATATAAACCTTTTTGTTTTTGTCCTTCGTCTTATTATTGCCCTTCAGGGTGGTGGAAGAAGAGATTAAGAATAAATTAAATGCAACATAAAAAAAGAGCCATAAGGCTCTTTTTTTATGTTGCAACTTCATAAATACTTTCTGATATTGCCTTGATTTGTTCATCGTCAAAACCCCATCTATCAAGAAATCTCAAGTCTTCTCCATTCCCTTTTGTTGCTTCAAGTAAAACATCTAATCGTTTTTTTACTTGATTTGAATTTAATAGTTTAAGTAATTCAATACACCGAATTTTTATTCTTTCTGATTGCATTTCCTGCGGATCATTATTCTTTTTATGTGTAATTATCATCGCTGAGCTCATAGCAAGATTTTTTACTGTTATGTCAACAACAATTTCTCCAGAACTTCTTAATTGAAAAATTAATGCATCAGGAAACCTATCCATTAAAGGACAATCTATTGAGAAACTTACTGCAAAAAAACCTCTTGCCCCCTCCACCGTTTTTATAAGCTCACCTATTCGATCAGAAATAACTTCATCACTTATTTCATCATTTTCCCAGCTTTTGCACCAAAGCAGTGATGCTTGCATAGCCTCTTTAAAAGTTGGTTTCTGTTCATTCATGGTTTTATTGCTCTTTTAGAGTAAGGCTATAGATAATCAATCGTAGAGAAAAAAATGTCTTTGGGCGATTTAAATCAAGAGGGTTTTAAGTCAGGATTTATTGCATTAATAGGTAGACCCAACGTTGGTAAATCAACTTTAATAAACAAATTTATTGGTGAAAAAATAGCAATTACATCTCCTATTGCTCAAACTACTAGAAATAGATTAAAAGTAATACTTACTAATAAAAAGTCCCAAATTATTTTTGTAGATACTCCTGGTATTCATAAACCCCATCATTTATTAGGAGAAAGACTTGTTCAGAGCGCCAAAAGATCTATTGGAGAGGTGGATGCAGTTTTAGTTATTTTTGAAGCAAATTATTCTCCAGGTAGAGGTGATGCATTTATTTTGAATTTGATTAGAAATTTACAAATACCTGTAATTATTGCATTGAATAAATATGATCTTGTTACGTTGAGTC
This sequence comes from Prochlorococcus marinus XMU1408, assembly GCF_003208055.1. Lineage (NCBI taxonomy): Bacteria > Bacillati > Cyanobacteriota > Cyanophyceae > Synechococcales > Prochlorococcaceae > Prochlorococcus > Prochlorococcus marinus. The sequence continues at coordinate 136,368 of NZ_QJUE01000005.1, read as the reverse complement.
AATTTAAAGAACGAAAGAAGGAATATTTAGATTTTTTTGAGGGTAAAAATTGGCCAGTTGTTTGTTGTAGCGCTCTTACAGGAGAAGGATGTGATGAATTGATTAATCAAATAGAAGAAAAACTACCTTTTGGTCCTCAGTTGTATCCAAGTCATATGACTTGTGACCATCCTGAGAAGTTTTTGATGGCTGAATTTATAAGAGAACAAGTTTTAATAAATACACGCGAAGAGGTTCCGCATAGTGTTGCAGTCTCTATTGATAAAATAGAAGATATACCTTCGAAAAAAAGATCTAAAGAGAATTCCACAACAGGAATCCTTGCAACTATTTGTGTTGAGAAAAAAAGTCAGAAAGGAATTTTAATTGGTAAAGGAGGGAGTATGTTGAAGAAAATTGGCCAGGAATCGAGACTGCAAATTCAAACTTTAATTAATGGGAATGTCTATTTAGAATTGTTTGTTAAAGTTGTTCCTGACTGGAGAAGTAAATCTTCTCGGCTTAATGAGTTTGGTTATGAAGGGAGCTAATTCATATGAGTAAATTGAGGTTTGATGTGGTAAGCCTTTTCCCAGAAGCATTTAAAAACTTTTTTAACCATGGACTTATAAAAAAGGCTTTTGAGGAGAAGATTGCATCAATTCATATATACAATCCTCGTGACCATGTAATAGATAATTATCGAAAAGTTGACGATGAACCTTATGGCGGAGGAGCTGGAATGGTCTTAAAGCCTGAACCTTATTTTTCGGTAATTGATCAAATTCCAAAACTCAATAAAAAAAAGATACTTTTGATGACTCCACAAGGTAGAAAAATATCTCAATCTGATTTTTCTAGATGGTCAAAAGAAGATCAACTCATTTTGATATGTGGTAGCTATGAGGGATTTGATGAGAGGATTAGGTCTTTAGCTGATGAAGAGATTTCAATTGGAGACTTTGTTCTTACGGGTGGGGAAATTCCTGCAATAACTGTTATTAATGGAGTAGTTCGTATATTGCCTGGAACTTTAGGCAGTGCCGAATCATTAGAAGAGGAAAGTCATAATGAATTTCTCTTAGAACATCCCCAATACACACGACCCTCAGAATTCAAAGGCATGAAAGTTCCTGATGTCCTTCTGAGTGGTAACCATAAATTAATTAAAGAATGGAGGCAGAAGCAAAGAGAAATCAGAACACAGTCTCGTAGACCAGATTTGTTCGAACTTTGGAAGCTCAACCAATTATCATCTGAAAAGAGAAGTTCATTATTGAAAACTGAATTGAGCTTACGAATAGGCAACGGTTATGACATGCATCGATTAGTTCCTGGTCGACCTTTAATACTTGGTGGAGTCAAGTTAAATCATCCTGAGGGTTTAGGTCTTGATGGACATAGTGATGCAGATGTTCTTACTCATGCAATTATGGATGCCATATTAGGGGCATTATCCTTGGGGGATATTGGAAAGTATTTTCCTCCAGATGACCCTAAATGGAAAAATGCAGATAGTTTGATTCTTCTTGAACAGGTCATTGAATTAATTGAGAAGAAAGGTTGGCAAATTCAAAATATTGATTCTGTTATTGTTGCTGAAAGGCCTAAATTAAAACCTTATATTGACTTGATGAAGGAGAAACTATCTAAAAAAATAGGAGTTAATGTTGATGATGTAGGAGTTAAAGCAACTACAAATGAGAAATTAGGTGCCGAGGGAAGAGAGGAAGGGATATCTTGTCATGCAGTTGTTTTGATGAAAAAAAATGAAAAATAGTAGAAGTGAAGATTTTATAGGAAAAACATTTAGGTTCCTTTTTCTTAATGTGATTTTTCTTTCTATCATTTTTGGGAACGTTAAAAATATTCAAGCTGAGTCTTTATCGAAATTGAATTTCCCAAAAGAATCTATTGTTGAGCACCTTAAGCTTGATGTCCCAAAAAAATTTAAAAATGCTTGGTTAAAAGCAGAAAAAGGAAGTTGGGAGCCATGGTTATTGAAACAAGACGGTTTTTTAGGACGCCAACTTTTTTGGGATCCTAAAGTTGAGGAAGCAACCTTATTAATTGGTTGGGAGTCAAGAGCCGTTTGGAAAAACATCTCTCAGACAGAAATAAATCTTGTACAGCAGGATTTCGAAAAGATTGCCAGAAAGGAAACAGGTGAAACTAGTGGAAATCCTTTTCCATTGATTTTTGAAGGGGAATTAAATCCAGAGTAAAAATGAATCAATCAAATATTGACTTTCAGAGGCGAAGGCGACTCGGTGTGATTGAGGCCATATGGGGGGAGCATAAAACAATTGAACAAATTTCTGAAATATTGAAACAATATCAATATGAGTCTGAAACTGCTTTGGTGACTAGACTTTCCAAAGAAAAAGGAGAAAAACTTTTAGTTGAATTTCCTTCTGCAGAATTTCATGAAATATCTGGTTGTTTAACTATGGGAGTATTTAAGGAATTTACTTCTTCTGAGGAAGAGGTAATTATTTTGACTGGAGGTACAAGTGATATAGCAGTGGCATCAGAAGCAGAAATAGCCTTGAATTTGCATGGAATAAAAACTAAATTATTGATTGATATTGGAGTGGCAGGACTTCACAGGTTGCTAAATAGACTGGAAGAAATTAAATCAGCAAAAGTAGTTATTGCTTGTGCTGGAATGGAGGGAGCTTTACCTACAGTACTCGCTGGATTAATTCCTCAGCCAATTATTGGACTTCCTGTTTCAGTGGGATATGGGGTTAGTGGCGGTGGGAAAACTGCTTTGGAAGGGATGCTTGCAAGTTGTGCTCCAGGACTATTGGTGGTGAATATTGATAATGGTTACGGTGCCGCAATGGCTGCTATGAGGATTTTATTAGCCTAATCTTTTTTCGATTTTATTTCTAGGACCTGTTCTAACCATAATTTCATTGAGTTAGGAAGTAGTCCTTTCTCATAACGAAATATTGCTTCAGTAAGAACTGGGGTATTTATCCATTGAATAGTCTTTCTTCTCATTAAACCTATTACTTTGCCTTAAATTGAGCTATTAAATTAAGGAGCGCAAGGGAGAATTAAAAGTCTTAAGATTCTTCGTCATATTTGCTACTAAGTCTTGTTAGCTCATCACTATTATTACTTGATTCAACATCTAGAAGACGATTGACAAGCTCTGATAAATCTCTTTGAGCAAGCTCTCCCGAGCTTTCCCATTTCATTGAGCGGGGTTCTGGTTGTGAAGAAGCCGACACTTCTGTTAAAAATAAATCTGTGAGGGAATCCTAACTGTTATTTAGGTAAAAATTGTTTGTTGTTTACGTAAATAAGATGAAAAAAATATAAAGAAATCAGGTTTTTGGTTATTTTGGGTACTGACTTTATAAATGTTTAAGATTTGGGTACTGAATTATTAACTCTTCTTCTTTCAGCGTCTCTCCCTCTCCGTCGGGTTGCCATATAACTTCTAAAGCGATTAAGTCATTTGATGATATCGATCCTAAGAGTCTCAATGCTTCTGTAATGATTTCGTTGTTTGCTGAGTTTTTGAGTTTTAAATCCTTTTTAGTTGCTAGTAGAATCGTTATCGCGATGTATTCATTTGTCGAATCAGAATCTCCAGGCTTGGATTCATTATTTGTTGATGTAGAAATTTGACCTGAATAGTTTGATGTGAGTTCTGCTTTTAATTTGCTTCTTTCAGTAATTGATATCCGATTAAATGTTGATTCTGCGGAGGCAAATGGAACAGAGCCTGACTCTATATTTGAATAGACCCATAATTCAGGCTTTCTTAGTAAGGAAAGTGTTGTGTCTTGAAGGACTCTTTGAAGGCCTGATGAAGTTGAGGTGTTTGAAGAGGAAGCAAGTTCTCTAAGCTTTATTTGAATTTCTTTTGCACTTGCAAGTAAACCAATCTGAAATTGTATTAAAGAAACTTTGGATGGAATCGCAGATTGCGAAACTATTGATGTATTCGTTGAGTTGGAAAAACCTGAAGAGTTTTTAAATGAATTAACAATCACGCCAACGATTGACATAAGTATTAAAAACCCAAAAATTCCACCACCACCAAACCCAAATATTGGCAATAAGAAAGGGAAACCTATCCCACCTCCTCTGTAGCCACCACCATAACCTCGAAAATTATTATTTCCATAGCCTCCGTAATTTTGTCTTCGTGGTGAAGAGGGAGCCTGAAAACTCCCCCCACCTATTCGCCCTCCACTAGCAGCGTTTGCTAAGTTGGGATTCAGAAATAAAAAAGATAAGATTATTGCTAAAACACCAAGAAAGGAGAAAATTCTTGTTCTTTTAATCAAATTGAAGCTAGTAAAATAGGCCACTTACTTATCTTAATTGAGTTCACTGTAGGAACCTCCACCAACTATTGTCACAACCTCTAGGCAATCTCCATCTTTTATTTTTGTATTGATCCATTTATGCGAGTTAATGATGGCACCATTTAACTCAACTACGACCAATTGGGGTTGATAACCTAAGTATTTAATTAAATCCTCCAGGAAAAAATCTTTATCTGAATTGTTAATGCTTTTAATTTCACCGTTGATTTTTAATTTCATTTTAATAACTTGAAAAGCTCTTCAGTTTTTGAAAAGGGGTCATTTGAATTGATAATTGCATCTGAAACGGCAATACGTAGCTTCTTGATCTGATTTAATTTATTGATATTTGAGCTATTTATTCCACCAATAGCAAATGCCGGTAGGAGAGTTTCATTTAATCCCTTTCTTAGGTAGTCAATTCCAATTGGATGAAGTTTCTTTTTTGTTTCAGAGGGGAAGATAGGTCCTATACCAATATAATCACAGTTTTCTTTTTCGGCATTCTTTATATCTTCAATGCAATGTGTACTTATTCCAATAATTTTTTCAGGCCCTAAAAGCTCTCTAGCAATTTTAGTTGGAATATCTTCTTGCCCTAGATGAATGCCATCGGCTTCAACAGCAAGGGCGATATCTACACGATCATTGACGATGAAAAGAGAATTGTATTTTTTACATAGAGAGGCTAATTCTTTAGCTTGATTTATTTTTTCAATATCATTTAAAAATTTTTCTCTATATTGAACAATCTTTATACCAGCATCTAAGGCTTGAAGAACAATTTCTTTGAGGTTTTTTTTATTTGATGTTAATAGATATAGGGAGCAATCTTTTAGGATTTTTCTCCTGACTATTTCTTCTTTTGTATCTAGTACTTTGATTTCGAACTCATAAGATTCGTATCTGATTTTTGAAGCCACTTCAGAAAGCTTTGGATCTGTTATCCGAGTAAATTCTTCTATTACTCTTAATGCTTCTTGAACTCTGGACGAATTCGCAATAAATATTGCTTCTGGAGTTAATCTGTTCTTTTGTAAAGGATGTGAAACGCCCATAGCAGGGTCACGGGATGTAAGCCTTGCTTTTCGATAAATGATATGGTGATGCGCACTTAATTGATGTCTCCAATCTTTGATTTGGATAGAAAAATCTTTTCTCTTGAGCCCAAACCTGCACCAATCTTCCATCACTCGTAGGCCTTCTCTTGCTCGATCAAGGTTTGCGTCTATTAATTGAGCAATACGATTATCAGAAGGAGGGGTGACAGGCATTGATTTCATGTCATCCTTTATTAGATAATATGTTTTTCAATTTTATTGTGGAAAATGATTCTGAAAACAATATGAATGTGCTTATTTGGGGTGTCTTTTTGTTAGGGGGCATAGGTTTGTTTGTTGTGTGGGGGTTATCTAACGCTTATCCCACAATTACTTGAATTTAAACGTAGGTAGCTAAAATATTTTTTGCTAATTGTGCGTCTAAGTTTATTTGTTTGCTCAATGCTTCTACGCTTTCAAACTTTTGTTGAGCTCTTATCCTTTGGATTGGTTCAATAATTAATTCTTTTTTTAGCAGATTGATTTCTTTGGATAATAAATGTACTTCTACGGCAGAAGATGAGTTTGGATCAATTGTGGGCTGAGGGCCAAGATTCATAACGGCAGCGTAACGTTCTTTTTTATTTGCTATGGAAGCCCAGGCTGCATAGACACCAAATGATGGAAGGAATTTTCTTCCATCTATTTTTAAATTTGCTGTTGGCCATCCAATCTTTTTGCCTAACCCTTTACCTCTCTCTACAATCCCTCTAAAGGTATAAGGACGATTCAAAAGATATTTTGCATGTTTTAAATCCCCATCAGAAAGTGCTTTCCGTATTCTGCTACTACTTAGTCGACCATGTTCGTCCTCGAGAATAGGAACAACAGAAACTTTTATGCCTAGTGTTGCTCCAATATTCTTCAGAGTAGAAATATCACCTTCCCTATTACGACCAAACCTGAAATTCTCTCCAACTGCTATGTGTTTAGCATGAAGGGTTTTTACTAGGATTTCATCTACAAATGTTTCAGCACTTTTAGATGCAAGAATTTTATTAAATGGAACTAAAACTAATTGTTCTATTCCAAGTGGCTTGAGTAGAAAGGTTTTTTCAGAAGGTAAGTCTAATCTTAGTCTTGATTCACCGAAGAGAACTTCGCGTGGGTGAGGCCAAAAACTTACAACTGTTGGCACACCAATTGGCTCTTTTAAGATAGCTTTTATTACTTTTTTATGACCCAAGTGAAGGCCGTCGAAACTACCTAAAGCCAGTGCAGTAGGGAGCTTTGCATTTTCAGGAGCACAGAGAGGGATCAAGATAAACGTGCAATTTTTGTGCTTAGATGGCAAGTTTGGGTTATCGCCTTATTCATCGTGATGGCAGATCAACGCGACTTTCAATTACTTTCTTTAGGAATGAGAAGAATTGGTTGGATTCGGTTTTGGATTCAAACAATTTTGGGTGTAGTAGTAGTGGGCGTTTTGTTGTTCAACAATGTTGGAAGTAGTTTAGCTAGAAATTCTGAGAGAGCATTGGGGCTTGGTCCAGGTTTGTCTCTCACGACATTGTCATTTATTTTATTGCTATTTAGCCTTTGGCAAGGCTGGCTGATTGTAAAAACTGCGAGAGCCTTAGGTAGTGAGGCCCGTCCAAGTAGAGGAGAGACTAGTCGATTACTTAAAAGAGGCTTGATAGTAGATTTAGTCGGTTTGGTTTTTTCATCGGTAGGTTATCAATCCTTGGCGGGCGCTTTGTTTGTTCAGGCTTCAATGCAAGCCCCTGGGATATCGATAGGTGCAGGAATGAGAGCAATGGAAAATTATCCAATTACTTCGTTAGAAATGCTTTCCGTATTAAGTAATACACAAGTTTTATTCGCGCACTTAATTGGTTTGATTTTTTCTTTGTGGTTATTACAACGAATTTATAGGAAAAACTAACTTTTATATTAGTTTTGGCAAATCATCTAGATTTCCTCTCCAAAAAAGATCAGGTTGAATAGGAGTTAAAGAAGGAGAGCATAAAGCTATTTGAGATACATCACTTGGCCATCCTTTGGGTCCTTCACCAGCTGATTGAAGATCTTTTACAGCTTCCCCAGCCATCCAAAAATAAGTGTTACCTCTTGGATCTATTCGACGAATAAATTGTTCCTCGTATTGCCTGATTGAAAGTCTGGTCCAAACTAAAGCCCCCATTTTTGTTTCATCACAAGGAGGGATATTTAGATTTAGTAATAAATTTTTAGGCCAACTTTGTTCGATTGCTTTTTCTGCGAGATCTAAGGCTAGTTTTCCTGCAAAATTAAAACTTTTCCATTGAAAACTTGCAATGCTTACAGCAATAGAGGGGATCCCATCCAAAGTACCTTCAAGAGCAGCAGCTACAGTCCCTGAGCAAAAAATATCAGTACCAAGATTAGGTCCATGGTTGATTCCAGAAAGAATTAAATCTGGCTTTTGATCAAGAAGTTCATTAAGGGCTAGTTTTACACAATCGGCAGGTGTCCCACTACAACCCCACGCCTTAATACCTTCTCCAAATAATTCGTCTGCTCTTTCAGCTCTTATTGGTGAATGTAAAGTTAAACCATGTCCAGTTGCGGATCTTTCCTGATCTGGACAGACGACATTAACTTCATGTCCTCTATTTGCTGCTGATGAAGCTAATGTTCTTATTCCTTCAGCAAAAACTCCATCATCATTACTAATTAAAATTCTCAATGGTTTCATTTTTTAGCAGTTGTTTTTTAGAACTGGGACTGATTGACGATTAAACTAGTTTTTGAGATAGGAATGCATTGAGTTCAACATTATCCCTAAAACAGCTCATTAAAGAGCTTGAGATATTAGAAAGTGAGGCTGCAAAAGAGATTGCTGCTGCTGAAGATTCTGAAACAATAGAGAAATTAAGGTTAGGTTTTCTTGGAAAAAAGGGAAAACTGTCACTTCTATTGGGAGAGATGAAAAATCTTTCCAATGAAGAGAGACCTTTGATCGGCCAAAGAGCGAACGTTTTAAAAACTCAATTACAAGAATTAATAAAAGAAAAACTTGAATACTTGAAAACTCAAGTATTAAATCAGATATTAATTAATGAAACTATAGACGTTACAGCTTCTCCTTTTGGTGTGCCTCAAGGACATCGACACCCCTTGGTAACAACTACCGAGCAAATAATTGATCTGTTCTTGGGCTTAGGGTATCAAGTCTCTGAAGGACCTGAGATAGAAAATGATTACTACAACTTTGAGGCACTAAATATTCCGCCTGATCATCCTGCAAGAGATATGCAAGATACTTTTTATTTAGGAGGTGAATATCTTTTGAGAACTCATACTTCTCCTGTTCAGATCCGTTGTCTTGAGGACAAGAAACCACCTGTAAGAATTGTTTCTCCTGGCCGGGTTTATCGAAGAGATGCAGTTGATGCTACTCATTCGCCGGTGTTCCATCAAATAGAGGTATTAGCAATAGATGAACGGCTTGACTTTAGCCATCTAAGGGGAACAGTAATGGCATTTCTAAAAGCGTTTTTTGGAGACCTGCCCATTCGTTTCAGAGCTAGTTATTTCCCATTCACTGAACCATCAGCAGAAGTTGATGTTCAATGGCGTGGAAAATGGTTAGAGGTTATGGGTTGCGGAATGGTAGATCCAGCTGTTCTTGAGGAATTGGGGATTGACCCAGAAAAATATAGTGGATTTGCAGCTGGTCTTGGTGTTGAAAGATTTTGTATGGTACGTCATGGAGTTGATGACATTAGAAAGTTATATACGAGTGATTTAAGATTCTTAGAACAGTTTTAAAGTTAAATATTTTTTGAATTAATTTTTAATTGTATTAAATAAAATTATTCAGATTTAATTGCTAATATTGATAAATAGTTTGTGAAGTATGATCGGTGCCCCGTGTAGGACTGATCGTTAATGACGGGAAAGAGCTTGCTGTTAAGACAGCAAAAACTTTTCAAAAAAAGCTAGAAGATTCTGGTTTTGAAGTCGTAAGAGTTAGTAGCTCAGGTGGTTTATTAGGTTTTACCAATCCTGACCAATATATGAGTTCTCAAGGATACAACTCTTGTATTCCAGATGGTTTTGATTCTTCAATTTTGCTTGCTGTTGTCTTAGGAGGAGATGGGACTGTTTTGTCTGCAGCGAGACAAACGGCACCAATTGGCATACCAATTCTTACCATTAACACTGGACATTTAGGCTTCTTAGCTGAGGCTTACCTTACAGATATAGATAAAATTTTCCAACATCTAGTTGCAAGACAATGGGACATCGAGGAAAGAACAAGCTTAGTTGTAAGTGTTATGAGAGGAGATCAATGTCGGTGGGAAGCTCTTTGTCTTAATGAAATGGCATTACACAGAGAGCCTATGACAAGCATGTGTCATTTTGAAATTTCTGTTGGTCGGCATGCTCCTGTGGATATTTCTGCGGATGGTGTCATACTTTCTACTCCTACAGGTTCAACTGCTTATTCACTGAGTGCTGGAGGGCCAGTGATCACGCCTGATTGTCCAGTTCTGCAGCTCACTCCAATATCTCCACATTCACTTGCATCAAGAGCTCTTGTGTTTAGTAATGAAGAACCAGTAACAGTTTTTCCCGCTACCCCTGAAAGATTGATGATGGTTGTTGATGGTAGTGCAGGTTGTTATGTGTGGCCAGAGGACCGGGTGTTAATTAGAAAAAGTGATCATCCAGTCAAATTTATCCGACTTTCAGATCATGAGTTCTTTCAAGTTCTCAGAAATAAATTGGGTTGGGGCCTACCACACGTTGCAAAACCTGATAAAAGATAAAAAATTATTGAATTTCACCTTTCAAAATAAAAACGGGATTTAAAGGTGACAATCTGACATCATCTCCGATACTTACTCCTCTATATGATTGATGTTGACTGATCGATAATCTATTAACTTTGGGCTTTAAAACTGACTCTAATTTTGATATGGATTTTAATGATATTAAAGGTATTATTAAAATACAAAAACCATTTATTTTTTTTAATACCTCTTTTATAATTAAATGTGAACTTGAGCCTCCACCTCCTATTATAACTCTATCTGGATGTATAAGATCATTGCTTATTTTGTTCTTTTTTAATATATTTAATGCTTCATCTTCTATTATTAAAGATGGATTAACATCAAGTCTCCTTGCGTTTTCTTCAATTATATTTTTACTACCAATCCTTTTGTCAACTGAGACTAATTTCAGATGAGGAGAGAGCCTTAATGCTTCCAGACCTATGCTGCCAACGCCACTACCAATGTCCCATATTACTCCTCGCCTTGGAAGATTAAGTTCAGCAAGAAGTTGAACTCTAACTTCTTTTTTTGTCATCAATCCAGGGCAGTCTGGATTTTGAAGAAAAACTGAATCGTTAATTCCAAATAAAGGTAATTCAGTTGTCTTGTTTATTGGATCTGATTTTTCAAAAAGAATAACTAGATGTAATGGATCCAAATCAATGGGAAAATCACCAGTGGAATTAATTCTTTTAATCCTTTCATCTTTATATCCAAGTCTTTCAAAAGTCCAAAATTCATATTTTTCCTCAAGTCCAAATGAATTAAGTAGTTTATAAACTTCTTTAGCCCCTCCTCTTTTCGAATCAGTTAATACTATGAGAGAAGATGGAAGCTTTTTAATTGCTTTTTCAAATAAAAAAGGATCTCTTCCATGAAGACTGATCCATTGAGTGTCTTGCCAAGGTTTACCAAGTCTAGAAAAAGCTAGTTGGAAAGAAGTAGCAGCTGGCTCAAAATTAAGCTTTGATAAAGGGAAGTTTTGAATTAATAACCTACCAATCCCAAACCAAAGAGGATCGCCTCCTGAAAATATAATTGTTTGTTTGTCTTCTTCTTTTAATACAGATATGAAATCATTTAATTGATCAGTGGAAATGAACTTTCCTCTGTAATTATTCACTTTGTTTTCTTTCAACCAGACTTGAAATGAATCTAAAATTCTTTGTGGCCCAGCGATTATTTCAGCTTTGAAAATCTGATTTTTTTTGGATTCAAAAAGACCCTCAGCATTTGAAGTATCAATTCCTATTACGTGTATCTGCTTAGACTCATTAGGCATAGCTGAGATAAATATACGAATAAAATTGCTTTTTTTATAGCTTTACTATTTTTCCGCTTAAAATCAACTAAAACTTCAATAGTTATTTTAAAAATTTTGTGAATCTTAAAAGAAATGAAACTGAAGAGTCATTAAGCAGAAGGTTTAGACTTCATGAGATTTTGATAGCTCTTATTAACCAACAAAAAGATTTAGAATTAATGGACGACGGCGTACAAATTTTTAATAATCCCACTAATCGCTCAGAAAAATATGATTCTTCTAAAATAATTGAACGTAATCAACGTATCATTAAGAAATATCAGTCACTCGTTCGCTCAGCAATAGCATTAGATGCCCTTCTTGAATCTGAAAAATATGACATTAATGATTGAAATATTTCGTCGGACTTTTTGTTGGATAATTGCAGGTTGTTTTATTTTTGGTTGCTTTTTTACTAATCCAAAAAATATCTATGCAGATTCAAAAGTAAATGGAAATTTTGATAAAAATGAGATTAAAAGAAGTCTAGAAAGCTTGCGAGATATAGACTATCAAACATGGCAAATTATTGTTTATCCAAGTAATAAAGTCTCAAACAATTTAACTTTAAGAATATTGGGATATCCTGGTTCTTTGAGGATTGATCATCCTGTTGATTTAACAGTTAACTCAGGCAGAAAGACGTGGCTTCTAAAAGATATAACTAAGACAAACAAAGCTAATGTTGAATTTTTGAATGATTCTGCTGCAGAATTTGATCTAACCCCTTTGGTTGCTGGGTTGGACAAAAATAGGCCTTTGAGACTTAGTTTGCCTGGATTGATAAATGATTTACCAATCCCTCCTTATTTAGTGAGTGAATGGAGAACATTGGCTGGATAAAATGATTGATTTGCCTTTCGATCAAAAAATATGGGTGCCATGGATGAGGCGCTCAATCCAGCTAGCTCTTCTGGCAGAGGGTAGGACAAGCCCAAATCCCCTTGTTGGAGCTGTAGTCTTGGACGCAAATGGAAAACTTGTTGGAGAAGGATTTCATTCAGGGGCAGGAAAAGCTCATGCTGAAATAGAGGCACTTGCTCAAGCCAAAGACAAATCAATCGATGGAACGATAGTTGTAACTCTGGAGCCTTGCTGCCACCATGGGCTAACCCCTCCTTGTACTGAAGCAATCCTAAAATCAGGGTTAAAGAGAGTTGTTATTGGTATGGTTGATCCAGACCCTAGGGTTTCAGGAAATGGCATTTCAAGACTCAAAGATTCTGGATTAGAGGTTATTGAGGGTGTTTTGAGAAAAGAATGTGAATGGATTAATCGCGAATTTATTTTCCGAATTCTTAATGGCCGACCCTGGGGAATTCTTAAATGGGCAATGAGTCTTGATGGAAGAATCGGCTTACCTAATGGATGCAGTAAATGGATTACTAGCGAATATGCGAGGGAGAATGTTCATCAGATAAGAGCAAAATGTGATGCTGTAATTATTGGAGGCGGAACTCTAAGAGCTGATAATCCTCTTTTGACATCAAGAGGATTATCAAGTTTTGAACCTTTGAGAGTGGTTTTCTCTAGGTCATTGGACTTGCCTAAAACTGCAAGACTTTGGGATACAAAACTTGCTAAAACAATTATTGCTTATGGACCTGAGGGTAATGAAGCTTTCTTTGATGACTTACCAGATGGACCAGATAAATTGCCTTTAATTTTAAGTGAACCATCTGAATTACTTTCTGCACTTGGTAAACGAGGCTGCAATAAAATCCTTTGGGAATGTGGCCCTCTTCTTGCTACAAGAGCAATCGAGATGAATTGTGTTCAAGAGTTAGTGGTTTTTATTGCCCCAAAACTCCTCGGAGGCAAGTCAGCAATGACACCTCTAAACAGTTTTGGATTTGAATCAATAAAATCTTCCTACAAATTGCAACATTCTTTTTTAGATCGAAAAATGGAAGATCTTTGTTGGAGACTATTTTTTTAGTGGGTTAATTCTTTAGAATTATATATTCGTTCGGATCTCCCTCCAGTTAAACAGGTCGATTTGGGTTGAAAATTGTTTAACTTAGTATCAATTAATTTTCTGCTAATGCCAATACGACAGGACGAAAATCAACCTAATAAACGTTTTGGAATAATTAATTTAGTTCTAATAGGTTTTGGAGCACTACTACTTTTTAGTAGTTTTTTCCCAAGTCAGAATATGCAAGTCCCGAGAGTTCCATACTCTCTTTTCATCAATCAAGTTAATGATGGTGAAGTAAAACGAGCGTATATTACTCAAGATCAAATTAGATATGAATTGTCCTCTACTGAAGAAGGCGCCCCTTCAGTTTTAGCGACTACTCCAATTTTTGATATGGATTTACCTCAAAGATTGGAGAATAAAGGCGTTGAATTTGCAGCTGCTCCTCCTAAGAAACCAAATATCTTTACAACTATTTTGAGTTGGGTCGTACCCCCATTAATTTTTATTCTTGTTCTTCAGTTCTTTGCTAGAAGAAGTATGGGAGGGGGAGGTGCTCAAGGAGCTCTGAGTTTCACTAAAAGTAAGGCAAAGGTATATGTCCCCGACGATGAATCAAAAGTAACCTTCGATGACGTTGCTGGAGTAGATGAAGCTAAAGATGAATTAACAGAAATAGTAGATTTTCTCAAAAAGCCTCAACGATATACGGATATTGGAGCAAGAATCCCTAAAGGCGTTCTTTTAGTAGGACCTCCAGGAACTGGTAAGACACTTCTTTCAAAGGCCGTTGCTGGTGAAGCAGAAGTACCATTCTTCATAATATCTGGTTCTGAATTTGTTGAATTATTTGTTGGTGCAGGTGCAGCAAGAGTTAGAGATTTATTCGAGCAAGCAAAGAAGAAAGCACCATGCATAATCTTTATTGATGAACTTGATGCAATAGGTAAAAGTAGATCAGGTTCAATGGGTGTTGTCGGAGGTAATGACGAGAGAGAGCAAACTCTCAATCAGCTACTCACAGAAATGGATGGCTTTGCCTCAACTGATAAACCAGTGATAGTACTTGCTGCTACAAACCAACCTGAGGTATTAGATGCTGCACTATTACGCCCTGGTAGATTTGATAGACAGGTATTAGTTGATAGACCAGACTTATCTGGTAGAAAAACAATCCTCGAAATATATACAAAAAAAGTAAAGCTCTCAAACAATATTGATTTAGACCGTATTGCTCAAGCCACAAGTGGATTTGCAGGAGCTGATTTAGCAAATATGGTTAACGAGGCAGCTTTATTAGCTGCACGAGGCAAACGAGTTGAAGTTGAACAACAAGATTTAAATGAAGCTATTGAAAGAGTCGTTGCTGGTTTAGAGAAGAAAAGTCGAGTGTTGCAAGACGATGAGAAGAAGATTGTGGCATACCATGAGGTTGGGCATGCAATAGTTGGTCATTTAATGCCTGGCGGTAGCAAAGTTGCGAAAATATCAATTGTGCCAAGAGGCATGAGTGCATTGGGATATACCCTTCAACTTCCTACAGAGGAAAGATTTTTAAATTCAAAAGAAGAATTACAAGGTCAGATAGCTACTCTTTTAGGGGGAAGATCTGCAGAAGAAATAATTTTTGGAAAAATCACAACTGGTGCTTCAAATGATCTCCAGAGAGCTACTGATTTAGCTGAGCAAATGGTTGGAACATATGGAATGAGTGATATTCTTGGTCCTCTGGCGTATGATAAGCAGGGAGGTGGTCAGTTCCTTGGAGGTAATAACAATCCTAGAAGAGAACTTAGTGATGCTACCGCTCAAGCTATTGATAAAGAAGTTAGAAGCTTGGTAGATGATGCACACGAAAGTGCTTTAAATATTCTTAAAAATAATCTTTCTTTATTAGAGGATATTTCACAGAAAATTCTTGAGAAAGAAGTCATAGAGGGTGATGAACTTAAAGAAATGCTGTCTAGTAGTGTTATGCCTGAAAAAGTTTTAAATTAATTACTTGACTTTATATCCTTTATCCCCGATAAAGGATATTTGAGGCTTTTTTATGGCTTCAGCATCTTCTGGCTTAGCTTCTAAATTATCTTCCTTTAGTAAAAACAATTTTCTCTCATCATCTGATTTAAATACAAATCAGATATTGTCTTTATTTGAATTAGCAAAGCAGTTAAAAGTAGGCAATAGAAGAATAGACCTTGGAAATAGGGTCCTGGGTTTGATATTCAAAAAAGCCTCTACTAGGACAAGAGTAAGCTTTCAAGTGGCAATGGCAAGACTTGGAGGACAAACAGTTGATTTGAATCCACAAGTAACACAACTTGGCAGAGGTGAACCCATTAAAGACACAGCAAGGGTTTTAAGTCGTTACTGTGATGCCCTAGCAATTCGAACTTTCTCGCAGCAAGAAATAGAAGAATATGCAGAGTGGTCTTCTATTCCAGTAATTAATGCTTTGACAGATCTTGAACACCCTTGTCAGGCACTGGCTGATTATTTAACAATTCAGGAGAAATTTGGAGAGCTTAAAGGGATCAATCTTTCATACATTGGAGATGGGAATAATGTCGCAAACTCATTGATGATATGCGGAGCATTGTTAGGAGTAAATGTGAATATTTGTTCTCCAAATGGCTTTGAAGCTGATTCAAATATTTTAGAAAAGGCTCGATCTCTCACTGAATTTGGTTCGAAAATATCTATTTGTAATGATCCATTTAAAGCAGCCAAAGAGGCTCAAGTTATCTACACAGATGTATGGGCTTCTATGGGACAAGAGAAGGAACATTTAAAAAGGAAAGAAATTTTTGAACAGTATAAAGTTGATCAAAAATTAATAGACCTTGCTGATGATTCGGTAGTCCTTTTACATTGCTTACCAGCTCATCGAGGTGAGGAAGTTACGGAAGAGGTGCTGGAAGGAAAAAATAGTAGTGTTTTTGATCAGGCAGAAAACCGACTACATGTTCAGCAAGCCTTGCTCGCTGTTCAACTTGGCGGCCTTTAAGGGTTGCGATTTTTTTAAATCGTGGTACATATGTATTGCAGGACAAATGTGCCTAATCTATCCGAATGCCTGACGAAGCTTTAACTACTGCTCAGCAAGAACTCTACGATTGGCTTGTTGATTTTATCGGTAATCATCATCATAGCCCTTCGATTAGGCAAATGATGCAAGCCATGGGCTTAAGATCTCCAGCGCCTATACAAAGTCGCTTAAGACACTTACAGGAAAAAGGTTGGATAAAATGGCAAGAAGGACAAGCAAGAACTTTGCAATTAATAGAAGAAAGTATTTCCGGTATTCCTGTTATGGGTTCAATAGCTGCAGGTGGATTAGTTGAAACTTTTGATGATGTTCAGGAAACCTTGGATTTTAATTCCATACTTCAATTAAAAGGACTTTTTGCTTTAACGGTAAATGGAGATTCAATGATTGATTCTTTTATTGCTGATGGGGATATGGTCTTAATGGAACCTGTTAATGATCCTTCTCGATTGAGAAATGGAACCATAGTTAGCGCAATGGTCCCTGGACTTGGAACTACTTTGAAACATTTTTTTCGGAATGGGAGTTTAGTTCGACTAGAAGCGGCTAATCCAAATTATGAACCCATAGAAATTGATGCTGAACAAGTGCATGTTCAAGGAAAATTGGCGGCTGTTTGGAGGAAAACCTAATTTAAATTTTTGAAACAGTTAATCTAAGCTATAAAACTTTTTGATTTCCATGAGTTAAACAACGATTTTCTATTTTTGTCTTCTATGCAAACTAAATTATCTGCGGCAATTAGTGGGTTTTCAGTAGGTAAAAAAGGTTTTCGTAATTGAATTCCCAATCCTTTTGCTTCTAAGTAAATCCCACCTTCCATGTGAACAATTTGAAATGTCCAGTTTTTATTCCAATAAAGAGAAAAAGGATTAGTCATATTTACAATATGACTGTATAAGAGACTCTATTAGGCTTTAAGTCAGCAATTTAAAGTAAATAAATCAAGATGAACTAATTATTTACTATCTAAAATTTACTTTCAACATAATTAATTGAAATTTGTCTTTAATTATTTACTTTATTAATAAAAATTAGATGATGGAAAAAGTTTTATTTGAAAATTCACTGGGCAATGAGACGATTGATGTCTTGGGATTTAAAACAATGGAAGCTCTAGAAAAAGAACTGGATTTATTAACGAAAGAAGTAGAAGAGATGAAATCTTGTTCAAGCTAGAAATACTAGAACTACTATCTGTGTTTGATGTTAGAGCTTATTTGTCTTTTCTTAAAAATTGAAAAATTATTTTTTTTTGATTTTTAAATGCTCTTTTAAAAGAGTTTTTCCACTTTTCCACAAAATTCATACTTTAAAAAAAATCTCAATAGGAACGATGGCAATTGTATAAGTGGATTAATTACAGAAAATCATGTGTATAGTAAAAACCCTTCTCCTGCAACAATTTTCAAGCATTTAGTATCTCTTGATACATTAAAAAGTTCTTGTCAAAATTCTCGGATAAAACTTTTTGTAATATGAGGAAACAGAAAAAATGTGGAAAAGTATCAGTTTGTACTCCCATCTCTTGAAAAGGTTCTACCAACCCAATTTTCGTGCTTGAAGAGTGTCTGGTTTTTTTTTATTCCTTTAATATTTGATATGAATTTTTGTTATGAATATTTCTTTTGGGGCAACTCTTTAAAAAGCGAGTAAATTTATTTATTAGATAATTTAATTTTATTAATGGAGCAACCGCAGAAAATAAGAAAAATAAAGAAGACTTTTGAAATTCATTGGAATATTAGAGAAATTTCTTCAGAATCTTCTTTAGCTAGCTTTTTTAGTTAGATAGAAAATGACTATATATCAACAAAACGAAATGATCAGATTTTCATTAATTACTATTTTTGGCTAATAAATTGAAGTAAATTATTTTTTAATGAGCTTAAGAGTGTTTTCTATCTTTTGATAAATAATAACTTTTGAACTCTTGAATACCTTTTTGACCAATTAAATTGATTGGATAGCCACATTTTTCTACAACAGAGATTGCTATCTCTTCAGCAAGAACGTCTTTATTTATGAGTTTCATATATTTTTTTTTCTCAAATACTTTATTGTTTTCTTCTAGAGAGAAGTTCATAGCACTTTCTTTTGAGAGACCAAAAGCAATAGCATTGCAATATTTTTTAGTATAGGATTTAGAAATTCTTTGTATATAACTAGATGAATCATTCTCTATGGATAATGTCATGCCTGAATGAGATCCAATAAAGGGCGAAGTGAGTATAAGAATTACAGCAAAAAGTCGAAAAATCAATTTTTTAAATTTTTCCATTCCCATTTAACCAAGTTTTTTTAAATTACTCTAATTAATTGTCTTAAGGGGTACTAATCATAAACTTGTTACAGATAATTTAAGTATTATTAGATATTTTAAAATCAATAGCGTATGAACATTTTGATTTTGAAAAGGTTCTACTCAACCTGATTACATTATTTGAGTGGCTTTAATTTTTTCTTTTACGCCTCCAAATAGCCATCTCCACGACTGTGCTTAATGATTTTTGCTATCGTATAATTTGATCGGAAAAATTAATTGTGATTGGTCTGGCTCTACCTATTGATTTGCTGAAATCAGCTTCCATTGCTTATGTACATTATTTAAGTTTTATGGTTTGTTTTGGTGCGTTGGTATATGAACGAATTTCATTAAAGCCCGATCCAAATAGGCATGAAGCAATCAACATGGTTATTGCAGACATTATTTATGGTATTGCAGGAATTGCACTTTTAATCAGTGGAATTTATAGAGTTATAAAATTTGGCCAAGGATCCGAATTTTATACAAATAATCCTATCTTTTGGACAAAAATAGTCGTTTTTGGTCTTGTGGGTTCATTATCTCTATATCCAACAATTACATATGTCCTTTGGGCAATACCGTTAAGCAAGGGTACTCTTCCACAAGTTACTCAAAGTTTAGTTCTAAGATTAAGATTAATATTGAATATAGAACTTATAGGATTTGCCTCAATTCCATTTTTAGCAACACTTATGGCTAGAGGAGTTGGATTAGCTTGAAGATATAAAATATAAAGTTTATGTAGTAAATAGGTTTATAAATAGTATAAGAATAACCTTTTTAATTATTAAATAGAAATATTTTATGTTTATAATTAACCTTAAAAAGTTACTTTATTATTCTGTAGGTTAAGATTTGCAAAATAAATTATTTAAATTTTATGAAAGTAACTAGTAAATAAAAAATGAAATATCTACTTTATGGTAGTGCTTGTGATTGTTTTTTCTTAAAAAGGATTATACCAAGTATTCTTAAGAGAGAATCTGATACTATAAATAATAAAGTTAAGCAAGACCTTCATATTGCATTCAATAATATATATATAAGAGATTCTTAGGTTGATTCTAATATTAAAATCAATTACTCTAATAAATACTTTATTCTTGTTGACTCACCTAAATAGATAAAGTTTGTGGGATCTTTATTGATAGCTTTTTCAATTTCATTAAGAGCATCTTTAAAATTATTTCTTAAACAATATAGTTGACTTAGTTTATAGTTGGCATATGCATTATTATTGTCTATTTCTAATACTTTTCTAAAAGATTCTTCTGCCTCATCTAATTTATTTTGAGTTGTATATATATTTCCAAGATTTAGATATGCTTGAGTAAAATCAGGCTTTAAATTTATACTTTTAATTAATAATTCTTCAGCTTCTTTTAATTCATTTAGTTCAATTAAAACTGCTCCTAGATTACTATAGGCCTCAGCACAATTTGAGTTTAAAGTAATTGACTTTTTGAGTTTAATAGCCGCCTGATCGTATTTGCCAAGATCCTTTAGTATATTTCCAAGATTACAGTATGATTCTGAATGATTTGGATTTATTTCAATAGCTTTTCTCAGAGAGATTTCTGCATCATTTTTCCTCCCGAGATCTATTAGGATATTTGAGATTGTAAAGTAATTATCTGCATTATTAGGACTCAATTGTATAGCCTGTCTCATATAGACCTCAGCTTCATTAAGGTTCTTTAATTTATAAAAATTCTTTCCCATTAATGAATATGTTTCTGCATGATTAGGAATTATCTTAAGAACTTTTTTAAAACAAGACTGAGCCTCGTCTAGTTTACTATTATCTGTGCAAATAATCCCCAAATTAAAATGACCTAAGGCCATTTCGGGCTTTAGCTCTAGAGCTTTTCTTGTTGCAATTTCAGCATCTTTGCACAGACCTTTTCTTTTCAGTATTGCTCCTAGAGTGATATAAGCATCTGCATTATCGCTTTTTATTTCAATTGATTTTTTAATTAAATCTTTTGCTTTATCTGTTTGCCCTTTTTGCATATATATTGTTGCAAGATTTGAGTATGCTAGATGATTATTTGGGTGGATACTAATTGATTTATCTAATAGATTTATAGCTTCTTCTATTCTGGAAGTTTGTGTAAGAATAACACTTAAATTTGAGAATAATATAGGATCATTTATATCTTCCTTAAGTAAGATACGGTAACAATTTTCTGATTCTTTATATTTACCTTCTTTTTGATATTGAATTGCTTCGTTGAATAGTTTTTTTTCGCGCAGCCCTGTTATTTCGCCTTTAGCATCTATAGTTTTATTACTCATTTCAATTAGAGCCTTTTATTTTATTTCATATTATAGTGGCGTTAGATTAAAAATTTAAATGCTTGAAGAGAATGTAGGAATTGATCAGGCTTATGAATTGGCATCAAGGTATTACATAGAAGATCAATTGGAAAAGAGTTTAAGGATAATTAAGGACCTTCTAAAAAAAGAAGCTCAAAATCCGAAATTTAATCATTTACTTGCGAAGATTCTTTTTAAACTTGGAAATTATAAAGACTCACTTCCTTCTTATATTTTAGCGCTAAAGAAAAACCAAATGAAATTAAATATCTGCAATCATTGATTAATAACTTAATACACTTGGGTCGTATTAATGAGGCTAGAGATTATTTTGATGAGGTTAAGAATAATTTTGATAATAATTTAGATGAAATAATTTCATTAAATGCAAAACTTAATCCTCATACTAAATTAAACTTTTTCTATAAATATTTAGATGATGTAGATATTTTTCAGTGCGAAAACTCTAATGAAATAATGAAAGTTAATGGCTCAGCTATACCTCTTCTTACAAATAGCTTTATTAATTGGTTTGAGACTCAAGCATGGTCCAATTATAATTTTTTAGAATTAGGAAGCGGAAGCTCTACATTGTATTTCGCTAATTTCTTCAAATCTATAACCTCATATGAGACTAATGAAAAATGGTATCAAAATCTTCTCTCAGAGATACCAAACTCAGTGAATTTAGTTAAATGTGATTCGATAATATCAGCACTTAAAGCAGACAATATTCATTCATATGATGTTTTACTAATTGATTCTGCTCAAAGCAGATCAAATGTTTCTAGATATATTGTAGAGAAGAAATTTAACGGATTAATCTTTTTTGATAATTCTGAGTGGTATCGAAATAGTATAAATATAATCAAGTCATTAGGATATGTTGAAATACCTTTTTTTGGCATTAGGCCTATAGAGGATTGGGTTGCGTGTACTAGTGTTTTAGTAAAAACTTCTGATATTTCTTCTTTTTTTGACTCTTCTTGGAAAAAACTTCCAAATTTTTGTGCATATAAGAGTAACAATCAGTGGGATTTTTAAGAGTACGTAAATAAGTAGAATATTTATGCAGATTAAATATTAATTAAAACAAAATATTTACTAATAAGACTAAATTCGAAGTCCAAAATTAATCAAATTTAGATAGCCTTGATTCAATAGTTGGCTTTATACCAGATTCAATTACATATTTCCTTCTTCTAATAACTTCGTCATAAATATTTTGACGCTTGTAATAATTTTGATTTGAATGATCTAAGCTAAGGAAATTAAAAAGATGTTTTATTTCAATTCCTTCATCTTTTTTTGTTGTATTTATTTTAATATTTTCTTTAAAAAATGATAGGTCACTTTTCATAGGTGAATAGGTTTTTATAAGATTATATCCAGGAGAAATATTTATAAAATCATGAAAATTGATCACAGAAATAGTTGTATCAGTGAAATCTTCTAATCTTTTTGTTCTGTTTATTAAATCAAATACATAATAAAAAGTGCCGTGCATATTTTGCGCCGTTAAATAACCATTATTTTCTATTGATTCAATCATTGTAATTGGATCACAAGTAATTCTCTGCTTTGCCAATTGAGAATATAGAGAAAAATAGTATTCTACTGATTTCCTTTTTATAAATATCCATTCCACACTTTTAAAACCTATTATTTTAGCTTGATTAACAATTTCTCTACCTAGCAATAAATCTACCAGACAATTTTCCATATCTTCGCCACTGCACAAAACATAATTTGCATTGATATCTTTAGCTGCTTGATAGGTCTCTAGAAAAAATCTTTTCAAGTCATTTATGAAACCTTTATTTATAAATCTTGGTATAAAACTATGCTGTTGTAGATCAAGAGGACTTTTTTTTTGAAGTAAAATCTCTTGTTTTAATAAATTATCTTTGGGGAGGAAATGCAGTTTAGGATAATGAATGCCTAAATTATTGAGATATTTAGAATTTAAAAAACAATTGTTTTGGAAAGAAGTTGAGGCTGTCTTGTGCGTGCCTGCATGTAAGATTAATTTCATATTAAACAATTATTTAAAAAATCTGGTAACTCCAAGTAATGCTATTGTTGTAGATTTTATTATCATATTAGCAATATTCCGCTACAGGGACTAAACTATAAATTATTCTGAATTTAGCAATCCTTTGCGGATTTTTTCAGCAAAATTGCTTTTTCAAGTACTTTCATCTTAATTTGGCATAAACACTAAATTCTTTATAAAGTCTTGATAGAACAGAGTTCAAAACGATTTGGGGCCATAGCTCAGTTGGTAGAGCAACTGCATGGCATGCAGAAAATCAAACCCTTAAAAGTTATTGCAATCACTAGGTTTTCTCGTTAAGTAATAGATAATTGCCGCACAATTTACCGCTGTGGATGAGGTCTTACAACGACATTATGATTGTTACTTAGTGATGAAATTGTCTTTAGATATTTTTCTACTTATGATATATCACCCCATGTAGTTAGCCAAACAATAGTCTTCTTTTGAGGATCACATTTAAACTTTTTAATAAGATAATTCCTCATCATTTAAATTAGAGTTAATCTTTGATTGATTAGTCTTATTTGCATAAGACTGATGTACTTGAAGTTCAGTTTTTATTTGTTGCAAGGCCTTTTCCCATTGATCATCTTGACTTTGTCTATAAAGTTTGATTGAGGGATACCAGTAACTTTCATCATCATCGATTCCCCACCACCATGCATTGTTTCTGACCGTAAGTACTTTGGTTTTAACAGCAAGGGCTCCTGCTAATGGCACAGTGACATTGTGAATAGAGACAACTTCATCACAAGCTTTGATTAATGCAGAAAGAGCATCAATATCGTTAAACTTATCAACTTCTTTAACTTCACAAATGTCGATATTATGTTTCTGTTTTATATTCTCAATTTCTTCTGTTACATCACCATATTGAAGGCAAACAAATCTAATATTTGGTGAATAAATACCAAGTATAAATTGTTCAAGGGATAATGATTTATTTTTTTTACTAAGAGATATTGATTTCCAAGAAATACCAACAATTTTCTGGAACCGATTATCAGTTAATTGTTCTCTTAATTGATTAGATCTGGCTTGATCAACGTTTAGTATGAATTGTTTGGAGTCTTTGAAATCATTCAAAGAATTTCTTAGGAACTTTGGAAGTGATCCCATCGCGATATGAAAATCATATTTGTTTTCATCGATAAGTTCCTGTTTGGGTATATATTCAATTTTTGCTTGATTAAGTGATCTCTGTAAGAGAGGGATCAATCTTGGATCCGTTTGAATGATTAATTGATCGACATGATCAATTAAATCTGGAACAAGTGATAAAAACATAATTTCATCACCGAGACCTTGTTCAGGCCATAACAAAAGACGACCTCTACGCTCAGGTTCCCATTCAGGCTTGTTTGTTTTCAGGTGATTTCCGCAACTTATCATTATATTTGTCATGTTCCATCTCGATTCATGTTCTTGCCATCCCTCAATAAATTCTTTTCTTTTAAGAAGAATATGTGCCAAGTTAAAATGAGCATCTGGATGACTTGGGTCTAGAGTTATTGCTTGACGTGTATATAACTCAGCTTCTTTTAATTTTCCATTATTTTCTAATATATTTCCTAGATTTGAATATGCATTTGAATAGTTAGGATTGATCTCTATTGCTTTGCGTACATGTAATTCAGCTTCTTTTAACTTGCCTAGATCTTGTAATATAAGACCTAGATTAGAATGTGCTTCTGCGAAATTAGGTTTAATTTTAATTGCCTTGCGTTGTGATGATTCAGCTTCTTTTATGTTACCTAGATCTTTTGATATGTTTCCTAAATTATAATATGCGTTTGCAAAATCCGGTTTCAATTTAATCGCTTTGCGTACATGTAATTCAGCTTCTTTTATGTTGCCTAGCTCTTGTAAAATTTTTGCTAGATTTGAGTGTGCTATTGCATAGTTAGGATTTAAATCAATAGCTTTGCGATAAAAGGTTTCTGCTTCTTTTAATTTGCCAAGATCTATCAATACATTTCCGAGATTGGAATGAGCTTCTGTGTACTTGGGATTAAGTTCAATAGCTTTGCGATAAAAGGTTTCTGCTTCTTTTAATTTGCCAAGATCTCTCAATACATTTCCGAGATTGGAATGAGCTTTTGTGTACTTGGGATTAAGTTCAATAGCTTTGCGATAAAAGGTTTCTGCTTCTTTTAATTTGCCAAGATCTCTCAATACATTTCCGAGATTGGAATGAGCTTCTGTGTACTTGGGATTAAGTTCAATAGCTTTGCGATAACAGGTTTCTGCTTCTTTTAATTTGCCAAGATCTCGCAATATGACTCCATAATTCAAATAAATTGTTGGATAATCAAAACCCTTATTAATACAGTATTGATAAAGTTTTGCTGCTTCTGAAATGTTTCCTTGTGAATGAAGCTTACATGCTTTATCGATTATTTGTTCTTTAGAAGGTTTATAAGAAGTATTAGTAGAAATAGTAATATTCTCTTTGCTTTCTCCTAATGAAAATGGAACTGGGAATGTTTTAAATCCCAATCCTGCTTTCTTTTGATTCCTTTTCCCCTTGGTCAAATTATTTGTTTTGCAAAGAATCTATGAATGAGCATTATACATTGCACTAAAAATTAAACTTTAAAAATAAATTGATCCTCTGCAATGTAAGCAATAGTCGATTCTAATTCCATATTCCTTTTCTGTTTGCCTTTATTTATCTGTTCCTTGTTCTGATTGTAATAATTATGTCTTCGCCTTTTATGGCAGTGTGTATTTGGGTATATTTGAGTGGTGAAGTATAATGGTTATGTTGCTTGAGATTGATTGCAATCACTGTCATGTCAACGATTTGGGGCCATAGCTCAGCTGGTAGAGCACCTGCATGGCATGCAGGGGGTCAGCGGTTCGAGTCCGCTTGGCTCCATTAAGCTTTTCTAGAAAAATCGTTTACATTCATTTTAATAAAGGATTAATGGTTTTAATTAAAAGAATTTAAGAAACATACAAGAATTCTTAGAAACAAAAAATTAAGATTGAAAATATTTGCTATTAGAAAGTTAAAAACTAGTGCAAGATATAATCCTTACTAATAAATCTTTAAAAAAAAATCAAATTGATGTGACTGAGATAAACGCAGGCAAAAAGAAAGAAGGATCTGAACCGAAAACATTCCCAGTTCCATTTGCCTTAGAAAAAAATAATGAAAATATCATTATCAACAGCAATAAAGCTAAGAATGCCTCTAAAGAAAAAATTATTGAAAAAGCAAAGCAGAAAGGTGGAAATGACAAGAAACTCAATGAGTTAGTAATTAAGCAGAAACCAATAGGTTCAGAACTAAATCAATTATTACGGATGTATCAAAACAGGGAATTTGTTGAAGCAGAGAAGTTTGCAGTATTACTTTCTGAAAGGTTTCCAAATCATCCATTCTCCTGGAAAGTACTTGGCGCGGTATTTCAACAGACTGGCAGGATTAATGAGTCATTAATTCCTGCGCAAAAATCTGTACATTTATCTCCCAAAGATCCAGCGGCCCATTTCAATTTGGGTATCACGCTAAAAGAACTGGGCCGATTGGAAGAAGCTGAAGCAAGTTATAAACAAGCAATAGCGATAAAGCCTAACTATGCAGAAGCCCATAATAATTTAGGTAACACGCTAAAAGAACTGGGCCGGTTGGACGAAGCTGAAGCAAGTTATAAACAAGCAATAGCGATAAAGCCTAACTACCCAGAAGCCCATAATAATTTAGGTAACACGCTAAAAGAACTGGGCCGGTTGGACGAAGCTGAAGCAAGTTATAAACAAGCAATAGCGATAAAGCCTGACTTTGCAGAAGCCCAAAGTAACTTGGGTGTCACGCTTCAAGAACTGGGCCGGTTTGACGAAGCTGAAGCAAGTTATAAACAAGCAATAGCGATAAAGCCTGACTTTGCAGAAGCCCAAAGTAACTTGGGTGTCACGCTTCAAGAATTGGGTAGATTTGAAGAGTCTGTTGCTATTAATCAACAAGCTTTTGTTAACCGTACAGGTATCAGCCCAGTGGGAGACTATGCGCTGGCGCCAGCCGTTACTGATATTTTTTTCGAATTGACTAACAAATGTAATTTCCATTGTTCATTTTGTCCATCGGACTCACAAGAACGTCTGCTGGGTTCGATGGATTTAGAACTTATTAAAAAACTCTACGAAGAGAATGCTGATAAAAAAATTTCTAAGATAGTCCAACTTCATTTAATGGGTGAGCCAACCTTGCATCCTGATTTGATTGAGATTTTAAAATTTGGATCATTAAAAAATGTAGAGACTAATTTAACAACTAATATCAGTACACTTGGGAAAAAAAATGTTTCAAAGATATTAGACACCTTATATGGCACAGTAACTGCCAGCCATATGACTCCTACTGAAGAGACATATCATATTAGAGGTGCAGTTGGCATTTCATGGGATCGATATATCTCGAATCTTCGCTTGTTAGTTACTGAATATATGAAACGTTTAGCTGAAGGAAATGCGACTAAAAATAATATCGATATAAGGGTTATGGTTACTCAGGATACTGCATCAAATGTCAGTATCATTGAGAGTGCAAAAGAGGCTGGTGCGATCCTGAAAGAGTGGAACGATTTTGTCGCTGAAGCTGAGCATCAGTTAGGAATGACTCCCTATGAGCGCAAAGATCACAATGCCGCTGATCTAGTTCGGGATAATAATTGTACGTCTACCACTTACTCATTACAGCATGGGATAACTTTGACATTTTGGAGAGCGTTTACATTCGCGAACACTAGGGTAAGTAATGAATTCGACTTAGAAACGACAAGACAATCGTCATATTGTCATCATCCTTTCTCTCACGTTGGTGTCCTATGGAATGGTGACGTAACACTATGTTGCCTTGATCACGATGGCAAATTAAAAGTAGGTAATGTTCGTGACTCTTCTATAGAAACTGTGATCCAAAGTGATGCAGCTCAAAAATTGCGTGCCAGTATGCTTGGGGAATATCCCCTTCCATCTATTTGCCAAACTTGCCAGCAAAGACCAGCTAAGCGCAAAAACCCTTAAATTCAACAAGAAGTAAAGCTAAAACTCTCAAGTATGATGAGCTTTATTTGAATCAATGTTGATCAGATTGCTAAAAGTATTAGAAGTATTATTTATTTTAGGTATTCAGGTGTTGCTTTAAATTTAGTGTTTTTTGAGGTGGAAATATAAAGAATATCAATTTTTTTGAAAAATATTTGTGCTATTATTATTTATTTAATTTGATTCTTTTCAAATTACTATAAAACCATAATGAAATGATTGATAAAGAAAATGAATCTATGGATCAGAAAAATAAGATACCTACATTCTCTGTTCAAGTTCCTTTAGAAGAAATTAATATTACTAATTCTAAGAATCAGTCGATTAATGATCTTAAAAATAAAATTATAGCTAAAGCATTTAAGTTTCATTCTGAAGGTAATATCATAGAAGCTTCTAAATATTATCAATATTTCCTTGATCAAGGTTTTAATAATCCATTAGTATTATCGAATTATGGTTTAATAAATAAACATGAGCATAAAATATATAAGGCAATAGAGCTTTTTGAAAAATCAATAAGCTTATTTCCTAATAGCCCAGATGCTTATTCTAATCTATGCACCATACTTATAAATCTTGAGAGATTAAAAGAAGCTAAGTTTTATATAGAGAAAGCAATTTCTATTAAACCAGATTATTATCAGGCCCATTATAACTTAGGTGTTATATTAATTAAATTAAATAGACTAGAAGAAGCAGAAAGTCATACAAGAAAATCTATAACAATTAATCCTAATTTTGTCAATGGATATGAAAACTTAGGAACAATATTAAATCAAATATTCAAGTTAAATCATAATGAGTTAAATCTCATAGAGGCTTTAAAGGCATATGAGAAAGCAATAGAAATAGATCCGACTTCTTCTCTAGCAAAGGCTGGAATAATTGAAATCCAGGCTTTTATCTGTGATTGGAGTTTAAGAAGAAGGAATTTAAATTGGTTAGAGAATCTAGGAATAACTGGTTTAGCTGTGTCCCCGATGATTTTTATGTCATTAGAAGATAAACCTATGAAACATTTAATTCGTGCAAGAAGATTTTATAAACAAAATATTCATCTAGATATTAGTGAAAGGAATTTATTTATACAAAAAGAAAGAAATATAAACAGAAAAATAAGAATAGGATATTTTTCTGCAAATTTCTGTAAACACCCTGTGATGATATTAATGGCTAGAGTATTTGAGCTTCATGATAAATCAAACTTTGAAGTCTTTGCATATTCTTTAAGAAACAGGATGGAGGACTCTTATACCAAGAGAGTCAGAAAAACTTTTAATTTCTATAGAGAACTGGGGGAATTAAGTGATAAAGAGGCTATTCAAATAATTAAGAATGATAAATTAGATATTGCGATAGATCTAATGGGACATACGAGGATAT
Source organism: Prochlorococcus marinus XMU1408 (assembly GCF_003208055.1). Classification (NCBI taxonomy): domain Bacteria; kingdom Bacillati; phylum Cyanobacteriota; class Cyanophyceae; order Synechococcales; family Prochlorococcaceae; genus Prochlorococcus; species Prochlorococcus marinus. The sequence continues at coordinate 106,795 of NZ_QJUE01000005.1, read as the reverse complement.
CTAGGATGACTATTTTTGCTAATAGAATTGCACCTACTCAGATCTCTTATTTAGATTATCCTGGTTCAACAGGAGCAGATTGCATTGATTATTTAATAGCGGATAAAAATATTATTCCCGAAGCTAATAAGAAATTTTATAGTGAGAAAATCATTTATATGCCAAACTCTCTTCAATGTATTGATGATACACTTAGAAGTTCTAAAAAAACATTCACGAGAAAAGAGATTGGATTAAAAGAAGATTCTTTTGTCTTCTGTAATTTTGCTAATAATTACAAGATTAGTGAAATTGAATTTAATATTTGGATGAAATTATTAATTAAAGTTGAAAATAGTATTTTGTGGCTTCTTGAATCTAATTCATTATCAAAAAATAATTTAATTAATGAAGCAAGGAAAAGGGGGGTAGATGAGTCAAGAATTATCTTTTCAAGTAAAATGCCTATAGATTTACATATGAGTAGACAAAAATGTGCTGATTTATTTTTAGATACTTTTAATTATAATTCTGGTCTGATGACTTTTTTGGCACTTAGATCAGGATTACCTGTTTTGACATGTTCTGGAAATAGCTTTTCTGCAAGGATATCTACAAGTATTCTTTCTGCAATTAATATGAATGATTTAATTGCAAAGGATAAAGATGAATACGAAAGAATCGCCTTTGAAATTGCGACCACATCGGAAAAGCATTTATCTATAAAGCATATACTTAAACAGAGACAACTTGATTCAACTTATTTTAATTCAGAAACTTTCACAAGAGATTTAGAGGAGAAATATCAAGATTTAATATCTATATAATTATGATAATTAACCTATTAATAATGAAAAATCATATTTTTAAAATATATTTTCTTGATTCATCACTTTCTAACAACTCAAACCCAAATCTTTCGTATATCTTAATTGCTCTATGATTAGAATTTTTTACTATCAAGTTTATTGTTTTACAGTTTAATTTATTTTTTGCATAGTCAACTGAATATTTGATTAGTTTTGATGCTATTCCTAAAGATGTGAAAGATGGGTCTACCATTAATCTTCCTAAACTTACAGATGATGAATTTGCCGAATAGTTATATAAACTTGAACAACCAATAATTCGAGGTAATTGAATTGAATCGATTTTTTCAAAATATGCAAACCAAGTCGAATTTGAGTTATTTAATTCTGAATTTATGAATAATAGATGTTCTTCTATGTTTGCTATTTTTGAAATCAAGAATTTATCATTATAAGTCTTGAATCTCCAACCGTATATCCTGTAAATTGATTCCAGTGTAATATTATTACATCCTAGCTCACTAATATATCTCATGCTAAGACAGATTTTATTTTATCTAAAATGAAATCAATGTCATTTATGCTTATGTCAAGGTGACATGGTAATGAAATTATTTTATCAGAAATATTATTACTATTAATTATGTTTTGACCGAATTTTTTATAGTATTTGAATTTGGAAATTGATCTATAATGTACGCCAGGGAAAATATTATGCCTATTTAATTTTGAAATAAATTCATTTCGTTCATTTGAAGACTTACTCTCTTTTAGAAGAATTTGAGCAAGATGAGCCGATGTTGAATTTTCATTTAAGTGAGGAATGACTTTTATTTCATCCAATGAGCTAAAGCTTTTAATATATTTATTTCTCAATGATCTCCTATATTTGTTGTTTTTATCGAGATCTGGCAATATTGCCAGGCAACATGAAGCTACCAAAGCATTACCATTATATTTGTATCCCAACCTATCGATTTCATATTCCCATTTATAGATGTTTTTCTCTAATGATTCGGTTCTTTGATAAGTGGTCTTATCTATTCCCATCCAGCGATATTTTGAAATTTCTTCTAGGGAATCTTGGCTTTGTGTGCATAACATTCCTGAATCTGCAATTCCAAGATTTTTAACTGCTTGAAAGCTATAACAAACGTAATCAGAATATTCTCCTAGATGAGGTGAATGTTCAGGTGAAATTTTGCTACCTGACATGTGCGCTGCATCTAAGATGAGTGAAATATTGCTAGATTTACAAATTTCACTTACTTGTATTAGATTCTGGCTATTTCCACCTATTCCCACAAAAACAACGGCCAATATTTCATCGCTAACAAGTTTCTTGAGTGCCTTTGGATCTAGGCATAGAGATTCATCTACATCACAAAGAATTAATTCTAGAGAAGACTGAAGAACTACAGCAGCTGAAGATATAAATGTAATATCTGGAACGATTACTTTTCTTTTTCTAGGATATTTATCTTTTAAAACTAGTAATGATAGATGTAATGCTGCTGTGCATGAATTTACATAAATACTATTGTTATAACCTGTATATTGTGACCATTTTTTCTCAAATACTTTTGTAAGCCCACCATCACCTGTCCAGCCAGATTTAAGTGTAGTTTTTATGCTATTGGTTATATTATCAATATCATAAACAGGTTTTAATACATTATATTTTTTATCCATGTCCCTAGAATCTTTTGTATGGTGAATTTGTATTTAATTAAAAGATCATTCAGTGAATGTAATTTATTTAAATACGATAGTAAATAATTTGGATATTTTTTATATTACATTCATATGGTTAATAGTGAAAGTTAGTATTGATTTGGTTTAAGAAGCTATGGTAACAAGCTCGAAAAGATGGATCAACTACAGTGATTTGTACAACACCAAACCATGGCAACATTCACTTATATAAAATGAAAGTTGATGTCATACATATAGAAAGAACACACTTATGGAGAGTAAGAATTGGCCATGGGCGAAGGACAGAGAATTGATGACAAAGCAATAGAAGAAACAATTGCTCCCACATTCATACATAGCTATGACGCAGAAGTCTTCAAATCTTTCTTCCAAGATTGGAACCAACCAATAGCTTTAATACACGATTTTTTAAAGGTTCTCCCTAACTATATGGATAAAGCAAAAGTAAGGATAAAACATAGGTTTGTTCAAGTTCGCAAAGGCGATCCATTGGCTCGTTTAGCTGATGAGATCGAAGTGTCATCTGAGAAATTTCCACGGCTCACTCAGCTTCTGTAGACCTCTCGACAGTACTTGATTCGTCTTCGTATATGTTGATTATAAGCTACCTCCATTGACTTGACCTCTCCAAAATCTTCAACAAAGAGATCAGAAATATTAGATGAGAATATGTTCTATATCAAAGTGAAACTAGCTACTTATTCCTTCTATCACCAAATAATATCGTGACATTAATTCTACGATTTTCATATCCTTCTTTGAACTCATAATTATCAGTTTCATGAAATAAATTTGAATTGAAGATAACAGCACGATTTTCGTTATATGGAATAACTTGTGTATTGCCTTTACTTTTTTTTAGTTCTTCTCGTATTTTTGTTTTGTCATAAGAAGTATTGTAAAATTTAAAATCCCAATCATGTGGAGCTTCTACGTCGTAGACAATTAAACCACCAGAATCAGAATTTAAGTTGGCTTCTTTAGGAGTAATCCAAAAATTTACATTTATTGCTGCCTGATCTGCGTGAACTTTTATTCCTCGGAGTAATGAATTTTCATTTTTTGTGCGACTATCATACTTGTAAGCCCATATCTGCTTAATTGGATGATTTTTGAAGATTTTTGGTAATTTTTTTCTTAATTCTTCTCCTATTTGAATAATTAGTGGATTAGCTAAACCCTCCTTTAAATATGCTCCGAGATAGCCACCACTTTTGATATCAAACCAAATTGTTGTTCCTAGTAGAAATTTTCTAAGAGATTCAAGAGCTGTAGTACTTAATAAATTATCAATGTAAGTTAATCCGAACTCGTGATCGAAATAGTTATTTGTGATTTCCTCAATATTCAAGGAATTATTGATTACTTCTTTTTCTAATCTAGGAGCTTTTATTCGATGAATTAGACGATTATAGCTATCTTTAAGCAGTCTTTGATGTTTATTCTTTAGAGTAATCAATTGGGTTTCAGAGGGCCAATTGATTTCAGCGGCAACTTTTTTATAAAGAGTGGCAAGATCAAAAAATTTTTTAGTCTCATAACCTTTCGAAGCTAAATATTCAAATTGTTCAATATCATGATCTATTTTTGCCTTACTGATAGTTTTGAATTTTGCGAGATTTGATTCTTGATTTTTCTGTAATCGGAGTAACTGAGCACATTCAGAAAAATATTTTAGGGATAAGTCATACTCCCCTTTTTCGAGGAGCATGATTCCTAGATTGCCATGAGCTTCAGCGAAATCAGGATTCAGTTCAATGGCTTTGCGTTGTGATGCTTCTGCTTTTTCTAATCTTCCAAGATCTTTCAATATGAGCCCTAGGTTTGAATGAGCATTTGCGTAATCAGGTTTGATTTCAATTGCTTTGCGGTATGACAATTCTGCTTCTTGTGATTTACCAAGGTCTCTCAAAATGTTTCCCAGATTGTAATGAGCTTGAGCGAAATTAGGATTCAGTTCAATTGCTTTGCGGGTAGATAATTCTGCTTCTTGTGATTTGCCAAGATCTTTTAAGAGGACTCCATAATTAGAGAAAACTCCTTGATCTTTAAAACCTTGGTTAATTAGATATTGATAAAGTTTTGCTGCTTCTGAAATGTTTCCTTGTGAATGAAACTTAAATGCTTGATTGATTATTTGTTCTTTAGACGTTTGCTTAGCAGTATTTGTTTTAATAGTAAGATTTCCTTGATTTTCTCTTAAGGCAAATGGAACTGGGAATGTATTTATTTCAGCCTTTGTTTGCTTTGGATCTATTTCTCTTTCGGTCACATCTAATTATAGTTTATAACTTTAATAATTTAATTTATTCTATTACTGATCAATGATTCTAGCTTTCTGAAAAGATAAATCGGTTGCAAATAAACATAATTAATCCATTTGTTGGAAAAGTAATTCAGCTAGACCCTTTGGAAATAATGGCATTTGATAATTTTCCACCGCTTTTACCTCGTGTAAAAATTTTTTCCTTCGGAAAAGTATCGAGAACTTTTTCAACGCTTTTTATATCAATGAATTTACTTTCTTCGCTTCGTTAGATTAGAGACTACTAAGGAGATTCAATTGCATTTTAGTTAAATCGCAATGCCCCTGCTTCGTTCGTACTAAAGATTTTTATACACCTTATTAGCTTTAATTTTTTTACCGGAATGGTTTAGGCGCTCCTATGATTGCGCAAAATATCAAAATTTAGAGATTTATTTTTATAGCCAGTCAATCAAGTAGCTCTTCGAGGAATGACTGACATATCTAATTATCAAAGTTGCTTGAGTACGCTCCCTGCTGGATTCGAACCAGCGGCCCACTGCTTAGAAGGCAGTTGCTCTATCCAGCTGAGCTAAGGGAGCTTGATGAATCTTAGGTAAAGTGTTTAGAGAAACTTAACCTAAAATCAACGTCAACTATTTAAGATTACATACTGACGTAGCTCATCACAAGCAGAATTAAGCAGACCAACAATAGATTTTGATTTGTTCCATAGGATCTTGAATAAAAAGTACATCCTAAAAAAATTAAGTTTTTCAATTTTTTAGCAGCGATATTTAAGGATGTGTGATTTCTGAACTTATATAAGAGTTTTTTATGGGTTAAAAATCATTTTTACTACTTCCGATGATTTGGTCTTATCTTGGATATACAGAACTGAAAGAAATGATTTCAAGAAGGTTAACGAAGATTCAAAAAGCTGAAATAGTAGAAGCTTATCGAGCAGGAGATAATACTAATGCCCTAGCGGAAAAATATGGTTGCACACCTAATACTATAAATAGAACAGTTAAAACTTTATTATCAGATAGAGAATATACATCTTTAAAAGAAAGAAGATCAAAGAATAATAAAAAACGAGAATTGATAAATAATGAACTTGTTAAGGAAGAAACAAAGGATTCAGAACAGATAAACCCTTTAATTTCATTAAAAGAAGACGTTATAGAAGAAGATAAATGCGTGCAAATAAATGAAGGTTTTTATAGTGCGGAATTAGATCAGATAACTATTTTAACTCTTGATGAGGAAGAAGATTTCAGAGCAGAAAAATCATCCGAAAGTCAAAACAATAAAGATTATGATAGCAATAAAAAAAATCAGAACTTTGATCAAGGTTTTGAAGAGATAGCACCATTGATTTCTGATTTTGACTTTGATCAAGTCAAGCAAAAATCAGATTTTCAGATACTTAATTATAAATCCCTTCCTGAGATCGTTTATATGATTGTTGATAAAAAAGTTGAACTAGATTTACAACTGATTTCAGACTTACCAGAATGGAGCTTTTTGCCAGAGAATGAATTAAAAAGGAATGCAATTTTACTATTTTCTAACAAACGTTCCGCTAATAGAAGTTGTTCAAGAAATCAAAGGGTTATAAAAATTCCAAATACAAGTATTTTCGGGTTATCTAAATCATATCTAATTTCAAAAGGAGTTACTAGACTAATTCTTGAAGATTCACTAATTGCTTTAGATAATTAGTAAATCTATAATTTAATTCTCATCTTTAATAATTAGAATTGAAGTTAGGCCGCCTGAGATTAACCCTACAGTAAAAGAAGTACCAATTAAAAAACCAATTGGCAGAGGAACAGTCTTATTGAATATTAAATTTAAACTATATCTCTTACCTAGATTTTGGGATCCTAAGCAAAGGAAGAAAATTAGTAATATTGCCGTGGCAATATTTAGAGTGAAAAGTTTTAATCTAAAAAACATATAAAAAATTCATTAAAATCAACCTTTTAATTAGCATTAAGTGAAACAGCTTATTTGTCAAGTTTCTTATGTAATTTTGAATAAAGCCATTTCTTTTCATAGCCTGTTTCTTCTGCAACTTTCCGAGCTGCAATATTAGATTTCTCACCTTGATTGATTAATTTTTTGAGTTTATTTAATGCTTCTGATTCACTTATTTTATATTCTTGATTCTTTTCTTTTTTTCCTTCAATAACTAATGTGAACTCACCTTTTGGCTTATTAATCTCAAAATGTTTAATAACATCTCCTATTGTACTACCTATAGATTCTTCATATCTTTTTGTGAGTTCTCTCGCAATCTGTATTGGGCGCTCTTCCCCGCAAAAAGTAGATAAATCTTTTAATAGTTTAAGTAAATGATGTGGAGATTCATAGACGATTGTAGTTCTCGGCTCTTCAGAAATTATTTTTAGCCGATGTTTTCTGTCCCCATGTTTTTTTGGAAGAAATCCTTCAAAGCAAAACCTTTGACATGCTAATCCGCTGACAACTAATGCTGTTGTAGCTGCGCATGGGCCAGGTATGCAAATGACTTCATGTTTGATTGTTCTTACAGCTTTAACTAACTCTTCTCCAGGGTCATTTATCCCAGGCAAGCCAGCATCGCTAATGAGAGCAATACTTTGATTGTTTTTCAACAATTCTAGTAATTGTTTTTGTCGACTTTTGAAATTGTGTTTGTGATAGCTAAGAAGGGGGACTTTGGATTCTATTATTTTCATCAGTTGACCACTTCTTCTAGTGTCTTCGCAAGCTATTAGTGAAACCCTCTTGAGAATGGACTTTGCTCTTGGAGATAAATCACCTAAGTTCCCAATTGGTGTTCCCACTATATAAAGAGTCCCTGGGCAAGGTTCTGTTCTATCTTGTTGAGGCTGGTAATCATCAATTAAATCCATTATGTCAATTGATCTTGTTGTGCCAGAAAATGTCGAATTAACGACTTTATTGGATGAACTTAGAAAGCTTAGCTGGGCTGCTGCTGATGTTTTGATGGCCTATGCCCGAGGTCAAGAACCACCTTATGGTTTCCCAAAATCTTTAACGATTGAGGAGGGTGGAGATGGACCTGTATCTGCAGCTGACATGGCAGTTAATGAATTATTGATCTCTGGATTGAAGGATAATTTCACTTTTCAAGATTGGGATATTTTAAGTGAAGAAACTACTAAGGAAAAAACTTTTCATCGAACTAATTATAAAAAAGATTGGTGTTGGATTCTTGATCCACTTGATGGAACAAAAGATTTTCTTCAAGGATCTGAAAACTATGCAGTTCATATTGCTTTGGCGCATAAAAAAAAACCAAAAATTGGATTAGTTCTTATCCCTGAGAGAAATGAGCTTTGGGTTGGAATTATTGGAAGTGGTGCTTGGTGTGAAAATCGCAATGGTTTTAAAAAGGATATTTCTTTTAGTGAAAGGCTAGATATCTCTGAACTTGTACTCGTTTCAAGCAAAAATCATCAACAATCAACACTTTTAAATCTTCTATCAACTTTGTCCTTTTCTAAAACAAAGAGAATAGGGAGTGTCGGTTGCAAAGTTGCATCAATTTTGAGAGGAGAATCAGATGTATATATCTCTCTATCAGGAAAGACTGCTCCAAAGGATTGGGATATGGCTGCGCCTCATGCCCTTATTGAGGCGGCAGGTGGAATGTTCTCTCATGCTGATGGAGCTAATTTGATTTACCAAAAATCCGACTATTCTCAGTCCGGTTGTTTAATAGCTAGCCATGGAAAATCTCACCTAAACATTTGTAAAAAAGCTATGAAGTTTTTCTCTAAAGAAGAACCGAAATTCAAAGTCTAATATTAAGTAAGAGGCGCTACAGGGGTAGGGGTTGGCTCAGGATAATTGTTCATCCCACCATTTTGGGGTACTCCTCTTAAAGTTAAATTAATGCGTCCTCGATTATCAATTTCTCTTACTCTTACAGTAACTTGGTCTCCAACTTTTACTACATCTTCAACTTTTTCTACTCTTGCTTCGGATAACTGAGAAATATGAATCATACCCTCTTTGCCAGGAAGAATTTCAACAAATGCTCCAATTGGAATAATACGGGTAATTGACCCAGAGAAAATTTCTCCTTCATGTACTTTTCTTGTTAGGCCTTCAATAATTCTCTGAGCTTCTTCTGCAGCTGCTCCATCATGAGATGCAATAGTTACTATCCCTCCATCTTCTATATCTATTTTTGTGTTTGTTCTTTCTGTAATTCCTTTTATTGTTCTTCCGCCAGGTCCAATTACAGTTCCAATAAGTTCTGGATCTATTCTAAAACTTAATAGACGAGGGGCATGAGGAGAAAGATTATCTTTAGGAGTCTCAATTGCCTCCAACATTTTCCCTAAAATGTGAGTTCTAGCAGGAAGTGCTTGATTGATAGCTTCTCCAATTGTCTCAATTGAAAGCCCAGTTATTTTCATATCCATTTGCAATGCAGTAATACCTTTTTCTGTTCCTGCAACCTTGAAATCCATATCTCCAAGAAAGTCTTCAATTCCTTGAATATCAGTCAATATTTTGATATCTTTTCCTTCTTTAATTAATCCCATTGCTGCTCCACCTACAGGGGCCTTCAAAGGGACTCCTGCATCCATGAGCGCTAAAGTACTTCCACATACAGAAGCCATGGAAGTTGAGCCATTTGAACTTAAAACTTCACTAACAACTCTTAAAACATAAGGGAAAGTATCCTTTGCGGGTAATACAGGAATTAGTGCTCTTTCTGCTAAAGCCCCATGACCAATTTCTCTTCTTCCAGGAGTTCTCATTGGTCGAGTTTCCCCTACTGAGTAAGGCGGAAAATTGTAGTGGTGTATATAGGTCTTATCAGTATTTGGGTTTAGATCATCCATTTCTTGCGCATCGCTTGGAGTGCCTAATGTTGCAGTGGAAAGGACTTGAGTTAAACCCCTTTGAAACAAAGCTGATCCATGTACTCTGTTAGGCAAAACAGCAGCAGCAGCATCGATTTCTCTAACTTCATTTAATGCTCTTCCGTCAACCCTCTTTCCTTCTTTAATTATCTGTTCTCTCATTAATTTTTTTGTTAAAGCTTTATAGCTATTTTCTAGTAGCTTGCTATTTGAAGCTAGTGATTTTTTAACAGCATTATCATCTTTTAGTCCATCTATTTTTGAAGTAATACTTATCTTTATTTCTTCAATTTTATTATCTCTTTCTTCTTTCGATTGCTCGAAGTTTTTGAGAACTTCACTAATTGACTTTGTACAATTTTTATCTAAATAATTAGGAATTGTGTCGTCTATTTCAGGAGTTTCGGGGGTAACTTGTTTGATTCCTGATTCTTTTAAAACTTCTTTCTGTGCATTAATTAATTCAGTAATGGCTTCGTAGCCAAAATCAATAGCTTCAATAACGTCTTGTTCTGATAGCTGATTAGCTCCAGCTTCAACCATTACAACACCGTCTGGAGTCCCTGCAACAACTAAGTCAAGATCACCTCTTTCAATTTCTCGGTAACTTGGATTGAGAACAAAGTCATCCCCCAATAACCCAACCCGAACAGCAGCCATAGGACCTTGGAAAGGAATACCTGCTATCAATGTTGCCATTGAAGCTCCTGTTACAGCTAGGACATCAGCAGGAACTCTTTCGTCTAAAGAAAGACATGTTGCAACTATTTGTATATCGTCTCTCATCCATCCAGGGAAAAGAGGTCTCATTGGACGATCAATTAGTCTTGAAATCAACGTAGCTCTCTCTGGAGGACGTCCTTCGCGACGCATAAAACTACCTGGAATCCTTCCTGCTGCGTAAAGCCTTTCCTCGTATTCACACATTAAAGGTAGGAAATCAACCCCCTCTCGACCTGTCGATTTTGTTGCTGTTACTAGAACGGAGGTGTCCCCGCATTCAATCAATACTGAACCACCAGCTTGTGGAGCAAATCTCCCTGTAGTGAGCTTTATCTCTCTACCATCGAAGGAAACGGATTTTGTCTGACCTTGCACGTGACTTTATAGCTTTTTGTCTTTAAGCATTCTTACACTTAATGGGACTAACTGAGTAAAAATCTAGCTAGATTTGTTTGTTAGAGGAAACATTTACCACAATTACTAAATCGATATAACTAAAAAAGAAGTGGGATATATAAAGTTTCCCACTTCTTAAGTGTTTTTAAATTTTCTGTTAGTTTTTACCAGCTTGATTTTACAACTCCAGGTAATTCTCCATTATGAGCTCTGGCTCTAAGTTGATTTCTGCAAAGTCCAAAATCTCTATAAACTCCTCTAGGTTTGCCAGTTGCCCAACAACGATTTCTAATTCTATTTGGCGCACAATTTCTTGGTAAAGCCTGAATCTTCCTATGGATTTCTAATCTCTCCATAGGGTCTTTAGCTGATTTAAAAGCATTAATAAGAGTTTTACGCTTTTCGGCGTATCTTTCGACTAGTTTTTTGCGCTTTACATCACGCGCTATCATTGACTTTTTGGCCATTCAGGGGCGTTTTGGACTTAATTAAATATCATTTTAACTCCTAGGATGAATGTTTTAAGCCATTAGCGGCAATTTATTTTCAAAATAATTTCTGTGATTTCAACAAATTAATAGAGCGTAAGTTTAATTATCTGTGTACCAATTGCTGCACAAGAGAAAGTTGAGTCGTATCACGAATAATCAAAACTACACTTAGGCCAACAAGTAACACAAATCCTGATTGCATAAAAGCTAATTGAATTTTTTCAGGAACGGGCTTACCGCGGATACTTTCTAAAATGAGAAGAACTAATTGCCCTCCATCTAAAAGTGGTAAGGGTAATGAGTTTAGAACAGCAAGATTAATTGAAACTAATGCAGAGAAGAGTACAAGTCCCGATCCACCTTGCTCTGAAAGCTGAGCACCAATTTCAACAATCTTGACTGGTCCACTTAATTGTTGAGCAGTTGAAGAGAAATTAGTAATTAAACTCTTATATCCAATAACTGTTCTGCTTAGTAATTCATAAAATTGTGAATTTGAGCTGTTAATTATTTCATTAATATTTTTTGCTTTAGATACTTCATTTGGAAGATTTGGTTGTAATTGGGCTCCTATCCTTCCATTCCCTTCATTTTCAGAGGGGGTTATTGAAACATTATTACTTTCATTGTCATTAACTCTCTCGAAAATTAATTCTTTTCCTGATGATTTCTGAATAATATTGACTAAGTTCATAATCCCCTCTTTACCGCTTCCTAATGCTTGTCCGTTTACACTCATAATTCGATCACCTGCCTCTAAGCCTGATTTGAAAGCAGGTTCATCTGGTTGAATACCCATGATGATTACCCCTGGCTCAGGTTGATTAGGAATACCTACAAAGCTTGCTTGTCCTATAAGTACTATCCAAGCTAGTAATAAATTTGCTAGTACACCTGCTGAAATAACAATTGCTCTTTGATGGATAGGTCTATTTTTTAAAAGATCAGGGTCATTGGGTTTAACAACTGAATCAGTCTCTTCATCGGGAAAGGAGACGAATCCACCTAAAGGAAGAGATCTAATTGAATAAGTAATTCCATTTATTTCCTTTTTAAAAAGAGCTGGTCCAAAACCAATTGAAAAACCACTTACTTTAATTTTTTGGAGTACGGCTGCTAAAAAATGACCAGCCTCATGAAAAAAAATTAGTAGGCCAAGTACGGCTATTGATAAAAGAACGTTCATTAATTAGGTTTTGATTGGGTTATTCTGGCTTTAATTTGTTCGAACCGAAGTAAGGTATTAAGGCTTTTGGTAAATTGATACTTCCATCAGATTGTTGACCATTTTCTAAAATCGCTGCCATAGTACGGCCTATAGCCAATCCACTTCCATTTAAAGTGTGCAAAAGTATATTCTTTTTATTTTTATCTTTTGTTCGTATTGATGATCTTCTCGCTTGGAAGTCTCCACAATTGCTGCAACTAGATATTTCTCTATAGGCATTAGCACCTGGCAACCAAACCTCCAAATCATAAGTTTTTTTTGCAGAGAAACCTAAATCTCCTGTACAAAGCTGAATTACTCTATAAGGCAGTTCGAGTTCTCTAAGAACAGATTCTGCATCAGAAGTAATTGTTTCTAAAGCTTCTTCAGAGTTTTCTGGGGTCGAAAACCAATAAAGTTCAACTTTATTGAATTGATGAAGTCTTATAAGGCCTCTAGTATCCCTTCCGTAACTTCCAGCTTCTCTTCTAAAGCAAGGACTATAAGCTACATATTTTAAAGGGAGTAAGTCTTTAGGAATAATCTCACCTCGATGAAGAGATGTTAAGGGAACTTCAGCGGTAGGTGTAAGCCATAAATCATCATCTGCGCATCGAAAACTCTCTTCCGCAAATTTTGGAAGCTGTCCCGATCCTGTAAGACTGGCTGTGTTTACAAGTGCTGGAGGAAGAACTTCTAAATATCCTTTCTTAACATGCAAATCAAGCATGAAATTTATAAGTGATCTTTCAAGTTTTGCAGCTTGGTTAAATAGGGTTACAAATCGACTTTTGGCTATTAATGAAGATCTCTCACTATCCCAGAGTTTTAACTTATTAGCAATTTCCCAATGCTCCTTAAGATTATTGCCTGAAAAAGGTTGCCCCCAGATTCTGATTTGCTTGTTATCTTTCTCGCTTTTTCCCTTAATACAATCTTTTTCTGGAAGATTAGGCAAGCAAAGTATTTTTTCATTTAATTTTTGTGATATTGATTTTTCTTCCTCTTCAATTAGCGCAACTTGTTTTTTAATTTGATTTCCCTTGCTACGAAGGTTTGAAATTTCTTCAGAACTTTGAGAGAGGCCTCTTTTTATGTTTTGTCCAACTTCTTTACCAATTGCATTTCCTTCGGCTTGTAGTGTATTTTTCTTTTCTTCTAGCTTTTTAAGATCTTTGCTGAATTTCTGAAGAGAACCTAAATCAATATCTATTCCTCTTGATTTAAGCCCTTCTTCAATTAGTTTAGGATTTTCTCTTAGTAGTCGCTGATCTATCACTATCTGATTGAAGAACTCCTTTTAGCCTAATCGTTAACTGTTCCTATAAATAATTAAACTTTATAAGCGCTTTTAAATTAAGAACTATTTTTTTGTCTTAAAAACTCAAATTAATAGAAAATTTAAAAAAGTTTTGGAGATGAAGCTCTTGCTCTTCCACTCGAAGCCCAATCTTTTAAAGACTCAAGTTGCTCTCTTGCGGTTCTAGAGAGAGGAACTAGTTGACTGGTGGCAAGAATTAGATCACTTTCAAGAAGCTCTCGCTTTTCAGCAAATGCAAAATACATTGCCTCAATTACTGATTGTTCTAATTCTGCACCAGAAAATCCCTCAGTTCTATCAACAGTAGCTCTTAAATCAATTTTTAAATTAGGTCTTCTTTGTTGAAGATGAAGTTCAAGAATACTATGTCTCTCGTTTTTAGTAGGTAATTCCAACATGAAAATTTCATCAAACCTTCCTTTTCTTAGTAGCTCTGCAGGAAGTTTATCTATTCCATTTGCAGTTGCTACTAGAAAAACAGAAGAAGTTTTCTCTGACATCCAGGTGAGAATGTTTGCAAGAACCCTCTGACTTGTTCCTCCGTCACTTCTTCCATCGCCCCCAAAAGCTTTGTCAATTTCGTCAATCCATAAAATGCAAGGCGCCATTGCTTCAGCACGTTGAATAGTTTCTCTTGTACGAGCTTCACTGGCTCCCACTAAACCAGCAAATAATCTTCCTACATCTAGTCTTAACAATGGCATAGACCAACTATTGGCTATCGCTTTTGATACTAGAGATTTGCCTGTACCTTGAGGACCAACTAGCAAAACGCCTTTTGGAAGAGGCAATCCAAAATCTTTTGCTTCTTCTGAGAAAGCTTGTTTTCTTTGCTTTAACCAATCTTTCAGTATTTGTAAACCACCAACATCTTTTGGTGATTTATTTGTTTTGCAATATTCCAGTACCTCGCTTCGAGCAATAGATTGTCGTTTTTCTTCTAATACTTCTACTAAATCTTCTTTACCTATTTGACCTCTTTGAGCAAGAGCTCTTGCTGCTACTTTACGAATTCTGGATTCACTTAGACCACTACATGCATTTGTAAGTTCCTTTAGAACGCTTTCATCTAATTGAGATTTACTAGCCTCAGCAATATTGGATAAAAGTGTCTTAATTTCATTTCCCTTAGGTAGAGGAAGGTCAAGAATTGTTAGGTCTTCTTCTAAATCATTGGAAGGGCTCCATAACCCAGAACTGATAATTATTGAATGAGGTTTTGAACGAAGATTAATAGTTAAATTTTTAAGCATTCTAAGAATGCCTGGATCATCACAAAAATGGTGAAAATCTTTTAACAAAAGAATCGTAGGAGAACTTTCATCCAGTTTTTTCAGCCATTCAAGGACGGCCATTGGCTGTCTTGATCCTAGATTATTGCAATTAAGAATATTACTAATTCCATCAATATAATCCCAAGTTGCAAGTCTTCTGGGGGAGAGCCTTTTAGTGGAATTCTTTAAAAGTGTTTCAACTCTTTCTTCTTCATTACTCCTTATCCAGATAATAGGTGTTCTGGCTCTAATTAGTAGATCAAGTTGTTCATCCCAATTAGACATCAGTTATTAATTTAATTCTATATTTAGCTCAATTTTCATAATAAGCTTTCGCTATATTTATTTATTGCTTTTTGGTTCAAAAGGTAATCTATCTGAATCAGAAATTATTTCAGAAGCAATAGAAACAGAGGGTTTATCTTTTTGTTTTAATTGGTCATCAAGAATTTTTTGTAAATTTTCTGGTAGAGCTTCTCTGCTTAGAAGAAAGGTTTGTAAACCTTGAAAGATATTGGCAATAACCATGTAAAGAAGAACACCAGCAGGCAAGGGGAAGAATAAAAACATTCCAGTTATCATTACCGGTGTGATTTTATTAGCAGTTGATTGTTGTTTGTTCACTGGCATTCCTCTTCCAGAGAGAACTTGAGAAATGACAAGAGTCAACCCAAAACTTGCGACTAGAATTGCAATATCCCAATGTATGGCCCCATCGACATAAAAGCCAACATTCCCCAAAGCCTTTATAAACAAGAATCCGCTTTTAGCTGCTAACCCAGGAATCTTTGCTTCTACTGTTGCATCTCCAGGAGTAAGTGCATTTACTGTCCCATCAGAAGATACTTTTACAATGTCTTCTCCTTTAGTTACTTTCCACGAAGGAGAAAATTTTGGGCCATCTTCATATTTCTTTAATTCATTTACATAGGAATCTCCATTCAAGGTTTGCAAGTTAATTTTGACTGAATCCCCTGAACCAATTTTTGTGCCACCCGGAAGAGCTGCAATAACAGGGAAATGATTCTTTTCGGTTATAAAAATTGAATGCTTTGCTGTTTTAAAAGGTTTTGGTTCTACAGCTGCTATTTGGTCTGAGGGTAAAACTTTAAGATTGACTAAATAAGGTACATCAGCAAAAGGTGAACCCCTCAAAGTTGCAAATAATGCAAACAAAATAGGCATCTGAACAAGTAAGGGAAGGCATCCAGCTAATGGACTTCCAAATTCACCCATTAATTTCCCTAATTCTTCTTGCTGCTTTTGAGGATTGCTTGCATAGCGACTTTTGATCTCAGCTTGTCTTTTTTGCATGACAGGCTGAGCTATTTTCATCCTTCTTGCGCTTCTAATAGAACCAGCGCTAAGAGGGAAAAGTGCTAAGCGAATAACTATGGTTAATGCGACAATCGCTAGTCCGTAACTTGGAACTAATCCGTAGAAAAAATCTAGGATCGGGATAAGTAGATTGTCTGAGATGTACCCGATCACGGTTTTTAGTGTTGAAAGATTGAGGTTGTTAGGACAGTTTGCCTTAGAAGATGTGCTCTTGTCTCACATATTTGTAAGGGCTCATTAGTTTGAAAAACCTTGAACATCTTTATTGACCTTATTGGTCGAAGAATTTTCTATTTTATCTAGGATATAATTTTCTGTTTCACGAAAATTTGGAATTGATCTCATCTCAAGACGAGCTCCATCTTTTAAGACTAAAACCATATCACCATATGATCCTAAACCTCTTGGAATTGCTCTGATTTCAGCTATTTGGCTATAAACAACCTGAGTTCTATCACGACCAAGCCAGCCACCAGTGACTGAGATCCTACGTGTAGTTATTTTGTATCGAACCCAAAGGGCTCTGACTAATGCTCCAAAAGTGAAAGGGAGACCAATTAATGTTATTCCAGCTAACAAATTTATTACTAAATCTCCACCTGCAGGACCACCTTCGTAAAAAATATCTTCATTAGGACTAATAGTCATTGAGTTAATCCAGCTTTGATGAGTAGTTTGTCACATTCTTTAAGTAGAGTGCTAGTGTGATTTTTCAAGCATGAAGGTTTCAAAGAAATAAAAGCCCATACTTCATTATCCAAAGTCATCTTAGAAAGTCTGTATGACAAATGTTGGTGGAATACCCGACGAAGCTTATTTCTAATAACCGATTTTTTGCTTACTTTGTTGCTTATTGATATGGCACATTTTATGGATGGCTTATTCTTTGAGCTTATGTCTTTTGCTATGAGTTTTTTATTCGCTTGTGTAACTCTCAGGACCATTGACGAGCTGTGGAATCTTGAGCCTTCCTTATAGATGAAGTCAAAAGATCTATGACCTTTTAGTCTCATTCGTTTTGGCAAAACCATTATGAGAAACTTTTTTTAATTATCTTGATGAGGCTGTTTTTAGACTGTTAAACGAGCTCTGCCTCTTTTTCTACGAGTTCTGATTACTCTCCTGCCAGTGTGAGATCTCATCCTCACTCTGAAACCAGAAACTCTTTTTCTTTTTCTGCTGGTTCCTCCAAAGGTCCTTTTTGTCATTTCTATTTATGCCCTTATTAGATTAGATACAAAGGTTAATTTATCAGTTCACTGTATGTCTATGTTCCAGGTACCTAAATATGTTGAGACAGTAATGTCATCTGCTTGTTGAGAAAGGGCTCTGAATTGAAACATGCCTCTTTTTCTAGGATTAAAAATTTTCATTACAACTGCGTAGTTATCTTTATTTAAAGGAATTGGTTTTTCGGGAACTATCTCAATAGAAGTTTGTTTTGCATTTACATTAATTAAAGATGGAATATTTTGAAGACAACGAGTCCTTTCAGTATATCCACCTATCTTTACTTTACATAAACTTAGCTTTTTTGTCTTTATTTTTGCATCAAAATAATCAGGAATAGCAAGAGTTAATTTAATAATATCTTCTTTCCTTTCTTTACCTCTAAGGAAAAAGTAATAAGTTGCTCTATCATTTCTTTCATTTGAGGATTGATAGTATTTTAGTTGTTTGTACCCTGGCTCTGGATCCCATTGATATTCAAAAAAACCAGGAGATGCTGAAGACTTTGGAGCTAAGCTAATAGCTCCTGTTCCAAATAAAAAAGCTGACAATCCAATAAAAAAAACTTTCTTGATAAATGGAAATGATTGCTTTTTGAACATGATTTAAGTTGCTTGAAAATATTGATCACTTGAATATTTTCAAGTGCATTTGCGTGAAGTTAACTAAATATAATCGTTTGTTGGCAAAAATCTCTGGAATTATCGATCTGGACGAAGTTTCTTTGCCCTGGCGATATAAGGATTTTGGGGAGTTTGTTCCTTAGGTAACCAAACGTAAGCAAGTAGCCGAATACATTTAGATAAATCCCCTTTGACCGACATTTGTTGGCAGTCTAAAAGTGCTATTTTTTCCCAGCCAGTTTTTTTTCTAGCGACTGAAGCAGGGAAACAAGCATCTAAGTCTGTGGTGACAGAGAAAGTAACAGAAATAATTTGATCTGGGATCAAATTATTTCTGGATACTAGTTGTGTTAGCAATTCTTCCACCGCCGTAGTAATTGACTCAACGGAATTGTTTTCACAAGTAGTAGCACCTCTCAATGCACATAGATAATTGAATTCATTTTGAAATCTCATGGCTTATAGAGCCAAAGAATTTGTCCATTTCCCCCCAACTCTAAATTTAATGCAATTAAAAAATCGTGAATTATTTTACCTCCTGGTATGAGACCTAATAACTTTTTCTTAGTTTTGCCAAAGGTAATTGGCTTCGTTTTTTCATCTAGATTTGCAATTTTTATAGCAAGTAATTTTGCATCATTTTCATCTCCAATCTCATCTACTAGGCCAAATTCTTTAGCTTGCTCTCCAGTGAAAACTCTTCCATCGGCAAAGCTTTTGACTGTATCAGTTGATAAATTTCTTCCTTTTGCAACTGCTGAAACAAATTGTTCATAACTGCTATCAATCAAAGATTGAAGAAGTGCCCTCTCCTCAGTTGATAAAGGACGATCAGGGGAAAGTATATCTTTGTAAATCCCACTTTTTACAGTCTCAAATTTTATGCCGACTTTTTCTAATAGCTTTGATAAATTGTTTCCCCTTAAAATCACTCCTATTGATCCTGTTATTGTTCCTGCATTGGCAACAATTCTTTCAGCTCCAACTCCTATATAGACACCTCCAGAGGCTGAGATATTGCCAAAACTAGCTACGACGTGACAACCTTTTTCTCTTAGCCTCAAGAGAGCACCATGAATTTCCTGGCTATCACCTACTGTTCCTCCTGGGCTATCAATGCGAAGTAATAGAGCAGGGAATTCTCTTTCCTCAATTTGCTTTAATGCTTTGAGAACATTTTTTCGAGTTTCTGCATTGATAGGACCTTCAATACAGATTCGTGCCATCCTTTTTTTGGATTTGCGGCTCAAGGGCCAAATCATTCAAATTATGCATAACTTTATTGATCTTAAAAAGGAGATTGCTTTCTGACCTCATGTTTGTCATTTGGAATTGGTTTTTGATGATTTTGCCATTCGCTCTTTGGGGTACCTCAATGGCGGCAATGGCACCTTTAGTTAATGCGGCGGGACCTGAGATTGTTGCCTCACTAAGGCTTTTGCCTGCAGGCCTTATTGTTTTAGCTTCGGTTCCTTTTTTGAAGAGGAGTTGGAATATTTCAAAAGATGATTTGGTGTGGTTTTTTGTATTTACTCTTATTGACGCAACATTATTTCAGATTTTTCTAGCAAAAGGCTTAATGGAAACAGGAGCAGGATTAGGGTCTGTTCTTATTGATTCTCAACCTTTGATGGTTGCTCTATTAGCAAGAGTTTTGTTTGGAGATGCAATAAATCCAATTGGATGGCTTGGCTTGGTTCTTGGCTTGGTGGGAATTATCTGTCTAGGCGTTCCTACTGAACTTCTTGGAAATTGGTTTTTGCTTGGCAAATTTGAATCGGGAAGTAATTTTTTAAGCCATGGTGAAATTTGGATGATATGCGCAGCAACTTCTATGGCCTTGGGAACAGTCCTTATTCGATTTGCTTGCAAAAATAGTGATCCCGTAGCAGTAACAGGTTGGCATATGGTTTTAGGGAGTATTCCTCTACTCGTTTGGCATGCTTTTGACAAGAACTGGCCTTTAGTACCAGATTGGTCGGCTTTTGAATGGACTTTAATGTCTTATTCAAGCTTATTTGGGAGCGCACTTGCTTATGGATTGTTTTTTTGGTTTGCAAGCCGCAAAGAATTAACAAGTTTTAGTACCCTTGCTTTCTTAACACCAGTTTTTGCTTTGATTACTGGTGGAATATGGTTGGGGGAGAGACTATTTTTTCTCCAATGGATTGGAGTAGTTTTGGTTTTGATTTCTGTATTATTCGTAAGTCAAAGGGGAAGATTTTGGGGAGGTAAAAGTAATAACAAATTAATAGAGGAAGCTTAAATGAAAGGAACAAATAAGCAACTAAAACTTATTCTTGTAAGTACGCCTATTGGTTTTTTAGGAAGTGGAAAAGGTGGAGGAGTTGAATTGACTATTATTTCTTTGATGAAAGGATTAATATCTTTAGGTCATAAAATTATTTTAGTCGCTCCAAAAGGATCAAAAGTACCATTCGAAAGTGAAAATCTTGAAATAAGATTAATAGATGGAATTGATCAGCCAAGTTGGCAGCATCAAAAAAAAACTGATCCCGTTTTGATTCCTTCTAATAGTGTTTTACCGAAATTATGGGAGATTGTTATTAACTTAGCAAGTCAATATGACGCTGTTATTAACTTTGCATATGATTGGCTTCCTTTATGGCTAACAAAAACACAGAGAATTAAAATATTTCATTTAATTAGTATGGGTAATGAATCTTTAGTAATGAAAGAAATTATTACTGAAATAAGTCAATTATTCCCTTTTCAGTTAGCTTTTCATACTAAAAGACAATCAAAAGACTATTTATTAAATATAGATCCAATTATTGTTGGAAATGGTTTTGATATGGAAAATTATGTTTTCAATCAAAATCAGAATGGACCATTAGGCTGGGCTGGAAGAATAGCTCCAGAAAAAGGATTAGAAGATGCAGTAAAGGTTGCCAATTATTTAGATGAAAAATTATTGGTTTGGGGACTTATGGAAGACAATGAATATGCAACAGAAATAGAAAATAAGTTTGGGAAAGGAATTGTTGATTGGAAAGGGTTTTTACCGACGAATGAATTTCAAAAACAACTGGGAAAATGTAGAGCTTTTATAAACACCCCAAAATGGAATGAGGCTTACGGTAATGTCATTGTTGAGGCTATGGCTTGTGGTGTGCCCGTAATTGCATACGATCTTGGAGGCCCTGGAGAATTGATCGAAGATGGATATAATGGCTTTTTAGTTCAGCCTAATGATATTGAAGGAATGATAAAAGCAATACAATCAGTCTCAAAAATTAAAAGGAGAAATTGCAGAGATTGGTTTGAGTCAAAAGCTTCTAACGAGGTTTTTGCTAAACGAGTTGAGAGTTGGATTAATAAAGGTTTAAACAAAAATTTGCTTACAGATTTACCTAGATAATTGAAAAGCTTAACGAATTCACAAATACCATCTTTTCGACAAAGAAGAAGAGGTCTTCTTTTTATTTTGTTTATTGGCTTCATAACTTTTATATGGCAATTAGGTTCAACCGGTTTAGTTGATGAGACTCCACCTTTGTTTGCTGCAGCTAGTAGGGCAATGGCAGAAACGGGGAATTGGCTAACACCTCAAGTTAATGGATTACCTCGTTTTGATAAACCTCCTTTGGTTTATTGGTTAATGGGCATTGGTTTTTCAATCCCATGGAATAGTTTTTGGGATCCTCTGGGAACCTGGGCTTCCAGACTTCCTTCTGCAGTATCAACAATTTTCTTGATGCTTGTTTTAGGGGACACAATAATGAGATATCCACAAGAAGAAAATTATTGCAGCAGAAGAACAGCAATTGTTGCTGCAATGACATTCGCCTTTTCGCCTTTAGTAGTTATTTGGGGAAGAATTGCTGTAAGTGATGCATTGCTTTGTAGCACTCTTGGGATTTGCTTGCTTTTGAAATGGAGAAGATACGCGAATCCAGAAGGTGAAGTCTGGTGGTTGTCATGGATTTTTTTGTCATTGGCAGTTTTAACTAAAGGTCCTGTTGCGTTGATTTTATCCGGGATAACAATTTTCTTTTTTGGTTTATTTCAAAACGATTTTTCTAGAATTTTAAAATTATTAAAGGTAATACCAGGTCTATTTATTGTTTTTATTATTAGTTTTCCTTGGTATTTGATTGAATTACTAATAGAGGGCAAACCTTTTTTAGAAAGTTTTTTTGGTTATCATAATCTTCAAAGATTTACTTCAGTAGTAAATTCACATGGCGAACCGTGGTGGTTTTTTTTAATAGTATTGTGTATAGCTTCTTTACCCTTTACATCATTTTTATTAATAAGTATTTGGAATAATTTTTGCAATATATTTAAATGGACTAGAAGAGTAATTAAAAGTCCAGACAAGTCTTTATTTGAGTTTTCATTTTTTTGGTTAATATCTGTATTTATCTTCTTTACAATTTCGGCAACTAAGCTGCCTAGCTATTGGCTTCCTGCTACTCCTGCAGCATCAATTTTAATATCTTTTTCTTTAACAAATCATGTAAAAAAGGAATCATTAAAATCTATAGCATGGAATTTTACAATATTTTTATCTATACTCTTTTCCATAATTTTCTTCTCTTCTAAACTATGGATTGGTCTTCTTAATGATCCTGAAATTCCTGGTTTTCAGGAAGAATTAATCAATAGTTTTTTACTTTATAAAGCAGGATTTATCTTTCTTTTAATTGCTTTTCTAGGGATTATATTTTCTTCTAGAAAATTATATGGAAAGTTACTAATTCTTCAGATTCCATTGCTTTTAACACATTTTTTTATTGTGCTACCAACTTTTAATTTAGCAGATAGATTAAGACAACTGCCTCTAAGACAAGCATCTGATCTACTTCTAAAATCTAAGATTAACAACGAGACTTTTGTAATGGTTGGGGCTATGAAACCCTCCATTCATTTTTATACTAATCAAGTAATAATTTTTGAAGGTCGATCTAAAAATGCCTTGGTAAATGTTTCAGATCGACTTGCCAATGAGAAGAGAAGAGGTTGGGAAGGAAGACCAATATATGGAAAAAACGGAACAGAAACGGCTCTTTTGATTATCGATAAAAGATCAGTTGTGAAAACCTATTGGCAAGGCTTAAACCCTGAAATATTAGGAGAATTTGGTGTATATAGCGTTTGGAGAATTAATAGAGGAAAGCTTGAAAGAAGAGCTAAAGATTTAAAAAAAGAAGGTGTTATTACTACTTGGAAAAATCCTAGACCTGAAAGATTTTGATACTTCTCTATAAACTATTGAATTGAGTTGATTAAATCTTGTTTACTGCATTTTTCAGGAATAATAACAATACCTAAGTCATCCTGTAGCCTTTTTAAATCGATGACCGAGTCCTCAGCTATGGAGCTTAAAACATCTTCAAGACTAGCTCCCATATCATCAGCCATCTCTATCAACATACGCAAAGTCTCATCTTTCAGGGAAAGATTTACGCTAATAGAAATGTTTTGGCCTGGACAGCTATTTGAGTTCATAAAGAAAACATTAAGATATCTTCGGTCTTTTTGGGGGTTTTTTTTGAATAGCTTTAAGAAATGAATTTTTTTTGGAGATATTCTTTCCTTCGTCATTCCAGTGTTTTCATCTCATTTGAAAATTTACAAAAAAAATCTTCCTAAGTAATTACTTAGGAAGATAAAAGATTTTGGTTTCTGATAATTAGAACATTTCCCCTTTAAGTTTTTCAGCCCATCCTGAAAGTCTTTCATCAGTCATATCTGATTCGCTGTCTTCATCTAGTGGTAATCCGCAAAATTCTTCACCAACCACACTTTTTGACTCGTCAAATGTGTAATCAGACTTTGAAACATACCCCACCATTGAAGCGCCTGCTTGCTGGAAGTATCTATGGAGTTCTTCCATTGCATCGCAATAGTTTTCAGTATAAGTAGAAGAATCTCCTAAGCCGAAGATTGCAACTTTCTTACCACTGAGATTTAGCTCACCAATGTCTTCAAGGATTGAGTCCCAAGCAGTGCCTGATCTTTCTGAATCAGCCCCAGTGTTCCATGTTGGGATGCCACAAATAACCCCATCATGTCCAGCTAATTCACTAAGGTCATCGACATCTGAAATATCCTTTGGACCTTCAGCAGAGTCAAGTAAGCCGTGAAGCCGTTCAGCTATATCTTCGGTTTTACCTGTTGTTGTAGCGAAGTAGATTCCTACAGTCATGGAGCAATTTAAAATCAACGATATTTTAAAGCAGCTTTGCACATTTAGAGTGAATTTGGTTTTTTTTAAATTTTCTTGTCTATTGAATATTGATTTTTGATACATAAAAAAGTCAATATCTGTCACTTTTGTTGTTGGGGGAGTAATCCTTTGGTTTTCATTACTTCCTCATCGCTGTTCTGAAACCAAAGCTATCAAAGGGTTTGAAGAGAAAATGATTTGGAGCTTTTGGAGGAAAAATTAAATGCTATTATTTTTTTAATCAAATAAATACAAAATATTTAAAAATTTTCCACAGTCTTTATTTTTTTAGATCTTTATCTGAAAACATTTCTTCAGTTGAATTCCTACTCAATAAAAAAGTCAAGCTCTAAAATATTGAGCCTGACTTTTTAAGGGCTATTAAATAGCTACAAATTAAATTATTTTTCTAGCCCTATTTTTTTGAGATTTAACTCGAACCAATTTATAAGGTTGGTCCCATCATGCCAAATCCACTTTGAAGTCCAAAGGAAATCATGACAAATGAGCTGATAGCTAATCCAATTAAAATCGAGGTGTAAAGCCTATTTACACCATAATCAGATTCAACAGGATTAAAATCAGCAACTACAAAAGATTTTTTGCTGTATTTTCCTCTATCGCTAAGACCTATTGCTCCCAGAGCTGTATCAGGTGTAAGGCGGCCACCTTCATCGTCAATAAACCAAGGTTTATTTGAGCTACTTGTTTGTGGAGCTGACTGGTCAGAACTCAATGGAGAAGCTCTGTTAATTCTATTGGTATCTTCTTTGAAAAATCTTGGGAACATGTATGTATGCCAGAGACCAATTACTCCAGCCCAAGCAATCATGCTTACTCCAGCAAGTCCAAAAAGGATTTCTTTAAAACCAAATTCCATAAACTAAACCAATTAATTTAGGCCTTTGTAGAGGCAACTTAGACACCATATCAGAAGTATTGCAAGTCAACTGAGAGAGTTATTAAAGCTTCTAAATTTCCCCCCAATTTGTTACAGAATCCATAAGGTCAATCAATCAATCAGCCTTTTTGGCTCTCGTATGCGAGTATTTATTGGATAAATATATAGATGGATGATCAACTTCAAATTACTCCTGGTACTTACCCCAGTCATTTTTTCAGTTGCTTTTACTGATTATTGGTTGAGAAGATGGGGAGTATTTGTCTGGGATAATGGTCCTACTATTCAAAACCAGCAGGTTTGGGAAGATACAGCAATCGTTGCAGATAAAGGAAGACCTCAAGATGGATACCCTGTATTTACGGTAAGAACTTTGGCAGTAAATGCATTAGGTATTCCAACAGTGTTTTTCCTTGGTGCGATTTTTGCAATGCAATTTATTCGCCGTGGTGTAATAAACGCATAATTTAAAAAATAAAAATAAAAATAAAAATAAAAAAAGGCTTATCGTTAGGTGGCCTTTTTTTATTGAATAAAAAGAGACAATTAAAATTTCTATTGAATTTTCTATTGAATCTTCTATTGAATATTTTTAAATTATATATTTCTTTAATCAAAAATCACCAAGGCATCTTATAATTCACTTAGAAAAAAGTTTGTCATGGAAAGTCAAGAATCAAATCTGAAAGAAAACAATAGCTCTACGGCTGTTTTAGAAAATACTGAAACCGAACTTGTTTCACCAAGTAATCAATCAAAAGAAGCTAATAAAAAAGAGGTATTTCCAACAGATCAAAATCTAATTTCATCTATTATTGAGGACGCTTTCCCAAAAGATAAGGCAAATAAGCAATTAGGAATACCTCAATCAGATACTTTTGCATTCGCTAGTCGTATATTTTTCTTATGGGTTTGGCCTATAGTGTTGCATAACAAAGTAAGAAATTTAATTAATAATTTGAATTTTGCTCAACCTTATTCTAGCCCTGGAGAAAACAGATACTCAGTAAGAGACACTGAAACCGTCTACACAATGACTAAAGATGCATTTGCTGGAGAAGGAGGAATGAAATTTATGGGAATTAGATTTATGTCTATTTGGGTTTTTCCTGTCGCAATAACAGGAGCTGTTATGGAATTTCTATTTGTAGGGCCACTTAAAGGAACAAATCCTTTTGGTTAAAAGTTAGCTAAATAATTTGTTTTATTTGGATAAGAGTTTATAGCAAATTTAATATTTAAACGTTTCTAAAAGGAAAAAACGGAGTAACTTTCTTTGTTGGGTTACTACTTGCAATAGCTTTCCCTCTGATATACATGAATAAACCTAGTGTAATTATCATTACAGGAGGATGCAGAGCTAAAGATCTGCCAATAAGTTGTAGTTCTTCTCCTGACATTTAATTAAATAATTCTTCTTAAACTATAGCTTCTAAAGGAGCTCAAAAAAAATAATTTAATATATATAAAAGAATCCCTTTATCCGTCTGTTTCGCTATAAGTAATTTTTAAAACTAAGATTGAAAAATTAAATATAAAGGTAATTATGTTAGCAACTAAAATGGGAACGGATTTGATTTTAAAACCGTAAATAATCCAACAAAATAGACCTATTATAAATAGAATTAACATAATTAATGAAACATCATCCGCTGACTTGGTTCGCCAGGTTTTATAGAGTTGAGGTAAGAAAGCTATAGTTGTGAGTAATGCAGCCAAAAAACCAAAGAGATCTATATAGTTTAATTCACTCATATTTTCTTATTGGAAAGGTTGATGAACAAATATTTGATAATGAATAAATTATCGTGTAGTTTTATCTTACATTAGTAGCTTTATTATTAAAATTTTATGATAGATCAAACTGATTATGTTGATGAAGTTTTAAAAGAGAAAATTAAAAATTTATTAGATGAAGATAATAAGACAAAAAAATGGAGTGAAGGACTATGGATAAAATCTCTTATACTTTTCCCAATAATAATATTTATAGTTGGCTTATTTATTGTGAATAGACCTGAAAAGTTAACAGATATTTTACTAGTCTCGCTTTACCCTTTGGCCCTAATATCTATAGGATTGATAATTTTATTTGGTATGAGAGCAAATTTTAAGTAAAAAAGACAAATATAATTGTTTAACCATTTAAACTTGTTTCTTCTATAGCCAATAAGCTATTAGCACTGTAAGCTGTTAGTAATTAAATATTAATAGCCAATGGCAGGCGGACCATTACTTCAACTTTGGGAAAACTTACTTCCATTTGCTAAGGATTTAAGAATTCGTTTTGCTTTGGCTATGTTAGGAAATATTCTTGCAATATTGTTTATTTTCTCCTTATCTAAAATGTTTATACCAGGATTGGAAGATCAACTATTTAATTGATTTTCTTGTCCAAAATTGATACATCTCTCTAAAAGAATTAGGATAGATTTTTTCAAATTTATCCCATACCTTTAAATCTTTTAAAGAATTTATATTTTTATATTTACTTTGGAAATTGTTTTTTACGTCTTTTGAAAGAGTAAATCCTAGGAATTCTAGATTAGATATTTCTATTATCTTTTTGATTTCAATGAGAGAGTAACATTTTTCTTGACTATGAAAGCAGAGATCTCTACACATTGATGTTGAGTAGAAATCAGACCAATCTGTTATTTCGTTTAATTGTTTTAGATCTCCATTAAGAACATCATTGCGAAAGCTTCTTATTTTATCAAGACTTGGATTTATTTTTTTCTCTTTGATTATTTCTCTTGCTCTTAGTATTTCTTGTCGTGCATACTTGCTGTATAAACCTAGTTTTAAAAAACCTCTTGGTTCTAAAGAATCAACTAAATTTGATAAACCCCTAGCAGGGTCTTTCATATGATGAAGAACACCTGAACATTCAATCAGATCAAATTTTTTGTCTAGCTGTTTTAGTTCAAGAAGATCCATTTCTATAAATTTTATATTTGTCATTCCATATTCATCGACTTTTCTTTTTGCATATGAGATGCTTGCATTGCTTAAATCAATTGCTGTTATCTCACAGTTGTTATATCTAGATGCTTCTAGTACTTGAATGCCAGTTCCACATCCTGCTATGAGTATATTTAATTTTTTGTCGGTTAATTTGATTAGATTTTCATCAATAGAATTAGGATAAATTTCAGAATTGATAATTGATAAAAAGTTTACTTTTTTTTCTTTTGCATATGAATTATATATCCACCTAGGATATGGGTTTAATTCGTACTGGCTTTTCACTTCTTTAGAAATTAAATCATCAATATTACCTACTTTTAGGATTTCACTTGAAATGTTTTTTTCATTTGATACCTCATTAAATTGTAAATCAAGTAATTTATTAAATTCTTTATTATTAGATATATAACTATCCAAATTAATAAATTCAGAATTAATTGAATATAAAGATTGATAACAAGAGATTAGAGCTAATTTATAATCTTGATTAGTATTCTTATTAATTGAATTCTTAATTTTATCAAGTATATATTTTTCTTCTTCAGATATATAATAGACATACTCATTTATGAAGCATTGTGAACCTAGTGCAATTGTGAAGTTTAAAATATTGTTGTTGACTTGTATACCTTCTGAAAACTTAATAAGCAGATTCTTACGCAAATTTCGTAAAACTTTTTCCCATAAAGGGGAGCAAAAAATTAATAAAGAAAGAGCTTTTATTAATTCTTTATCTCTTATAAGAATATTAAACTCTTTATTATCATATGGTTCAGACTTTAAAATCGATAATTTTTCTAATATTTGATTTGAAATAAGATTATCGATACTTCCAAAAAGTTCTCGATGTGAAATATCTTTTCTATTTAATATATTTTTAAGGTACTCTCTGTTATCTTTTTCTGATATATTTAGCGGTTGATTTGTTTTTAATATCTCACTTATAAGTTGGAAAACCAAGTCACTTTTTTGATTGATTGTAAGTTCTTTTTTTGCAAGTTCAATTGATTTATTATAGTCACCCTTCTCATTATAGATTGTTGCAAGATTCAAATATGAATTTTCTAATTTGCTATCTAATTTTATAGCTATTTCTGTATATAATATTGCTTTATCTATTTCTAGTTTTTCTTTATAGCATGCTCCTAAATTTAAATGAGCTATGGCAGAATTACTATTTATTTTAATTGCTTTTAAATAATATTTTTCTGCATCATTATATTTATTATAATCTTTACTTAATAATCCTAGATTGATATATGCATCAAAGTAATTAGGGTCTATTTCAATAGCTTTATTAAGCGATTTTTTTGAATCATTATATTTATTTAATTTCTTTAAAATTAATCCTTTAATACAATATCCATTTGGCAAATTTGGGTTTAATTCTATAGCATTTTCAATTAGTATTTCTGCTTTTACTAGATTATTTAATTTATAGTATAAAAAAGATAAGTTAAACTTTGAGAAAATATGGTTTGGAGAATTTAATGTGCATTTTTCATATAGTTTAATGGCTTTATCTAATTCTCCCTTCTCTTCACAAATTAGCGCATAATTTGAAAATATATCCGCATCATAAAATCCATTTTTTATATAAGCTAAATATCCTTTTTCTGCCTCAACCAATTTACCTTTTAAATGATTATTGATAGATCTTGCTCTCAGCTCCTTTTCTGGAAGCTTTAGGAGTTTTTTAGAAGAGCCTTTATTCTCTTGTTTCTTTTTTCCGAAACCACCCAAAGAACTCTAATTAATTTTTTTTATTATACTAAACTCAATTTTGTAGTTAATTTACCTTAATAAATATACAATCTTTTTACACAAAGTAATTGTATTAATCCTTGTGACATTTTAGAAAAAAGCTCCTAAAAAGATTTTGCTACAATAAGCTCAAATTTTTTATATAATATCCTTATACTATTTAACTATAAAATGCCACTAAAGCTAGGTGATCAAATACCTGATTTTTCTCTATCTGATCAACTAGGTGTTTCTAGGACAAATAAACAAGCAAAGGGTAGACCGCTAGTTCTATTTTTTTATCCAAAAGATGATACTCCAGGTTGTACTGCAGAAAACTGTGGTTTTAGAGATAAATATGATCTCTTCAAGCTGTTTGGTGCAGAGGTTTGGGGAGTAAGTGGAGATGATGAGGCAAGCCATAGATCATTTGCAGATAAAAATAAACTTCCATTTCCATTATTATGTGATACTGAGAATACTTTAAGAAAAGCTTTTGGAGTTCCTAAGGTACTTGGATTACTTGATGGTCGTGTGACTTATATAGTTGATTCTAAGGGTTTTATCAGACATATATTCAACGATCTTTTGAATGGTCCTGCTCATGTAAATGAGGCACTTAGAGTATTAGGTGAAATAAGAAATTAAGGTTATAAAAAAATAATTTTTATTTAATTACTAAGAATTTGATTTAATAATTTCATTTCTTAATTGTAATTTCTCTAGGACTGTTTTTGAGGAGATTTTGGCTACATCATTTAATCCATTTGCATCAAACCATGGAGCTGTTGCCCAATCAAAACCCTTTCCAAATGTGTTGTCTGGAGAAACAATGTACCAATGACAAGCTGTATCGGGTACATCTACAGCACATTTTGACCAATTATCACTCCACTGTGGTACTTGGACCCAGAGTAGAGTTGAGAAAATAAATGAAAAAAAGGAGAAAATCATTCTCTTAAGTTTATTAAATATTAAAGCTTTTTTTTTATGAATGAGAGTTTAAGTAATATCCAATTTAATTCTTATACTAGGTATAAGATAAACTAATTAATTTTTCTATCATTTTTTAAATACTTTAAGCACAAAATTTCTTGACTCTGATCCTTTTCATTAGAATTAACTATCCATTCTTTAAATTCTTGATAGAGAACAGATCTGTCTATTCTATCGATTTCAGTCATCCTAATTAGGATACAATTAAGAGTTACTGAAATAATTTCTTCAACAGATGGGTTGTTTTGCAAACTTTTAAATCATATTTAGATAATTTAGTGACGAATTTTATTTACTGAGATTTTTTACTAAAAACTTTAGATTAAATTTATCAAGCTATAAAAAAAATATATATATTTTTTTTATAGCATTTGTTAAAATTTTTTATTAATATATCGTTATTTTATTATTTATTTATAAATGATTAGACAAAGTGATGATAAACCAATTAAGATTTGGTTAAAAGAAATTTGGGAAGAAATTGAGATTCAATTTTACGGAATAATTGGTGCTTTCTTGTTCTTTCTTTTAGTGTATTTATTGTTTCAACCTAATTGGATGAATGCTTTCGTCGAATTTTTCTAATGATAAATTTTTAGTTATGGGTTTTGTTAATCATTATTGAAGCATTAATTATTGGGGATAACTTTTCAAGTTATTTAAGTGATTTCTAAACTTTTTTCTTTCGCAACTAATTCAATAAATTTCCATACAAGAGCATGTTTAAAGTCATCTTTGTTCGGACATGCTGAGACTACATCTTGCCATGAGAATTGGTCTTTATGGTCTTTTAGTGGTGAACCAAAATCTCTAGCAAGGTTAGAAAGAAAGGAATATCCAAGTCTTTCTGATGTGTATTTGATAATTTCATCTGAGTAACTCATATAGAGTAAAAGAGTGTCAGCTTGATAGTTATGTCTATTACATGCGCCGTTAGAACAACCAGTATTGGCAATCTCTAGGCATGCTTTGTGGTCATAGGTTTTCTTGATTATTTCAACTAATTTTTCCATTGATTTCTTCATCACCTATATAGTTATAGCTAATAAAAAATTGAATTACGTAACCAATAAAATAAAATGACAAAATTTACTTAAAAAACGATTTTGCTGGATTCTTTATCCATATATCTACGAGCTTTATACCTAAATATAAATTCTATTAAATAGTTCCGTTCAAAGGTTTAATTAATATGATGAAAATTTTTCTTTTTACCTAATAATTATTTGTTGATATATGATGGTTCTTACGATATACGACTTTAGTCAACAAAGCGAGAGTATAGCCATCTAATAAAAACTCCTATGACTGGAATATTACCAAATGTGCCTGAGCAAAAATCGAAATAATCTCTATGTTCTTGAACTTTTCCTTCTTGGTCAAATATTAACCTTGTTGTTCCATAATATAAAAATTCTATGCCTTTTATTTTTAATCCCATTGTCCATTCAATAAAAGCAATGTTGTTATTTATGGCAATATTATGGGACTCTAGATAAACGTCATCACATCTGTTTATTAATCCATCTTGAGCTTTTATATATGCATCAATACCATTTTTTTCTTGAGTGGGGTCTATAAATTTAACATTTTTATTGTATAGAGATTCCCAGTCCTCTCTAGTAGGAGCTTTGTCTCCGTAGGATAAATTAAAGAATTTTTTTAATTCTTTCTCTTTGATCACCATTGTACTTTTTGTTCTTGAGTTAATCTAAATTATTTAAATAGACATCGTGTTAATGACATCTGATGTAGACAGCTAAAAAATAGCTTAGATTTAGTAGATATTTATAGATCATAATGAACAGCAAAAACATCCTTATCTCTATCGTAGTCCTAAGCATAGGAATAATTCTCTACAAAATTTT
This sequence comes from Prochlorococcus marinus XMU1408, assembly GCF_003208055.1. Taxonomy (NCBI): domain Bacteria; kingdom Bacillati; phylum Cyanobacteriota; class Cyanophyceae; order Synechococcales; family Prochlorococcaceae; genus Prochlorococcus; species Prochlorococcus marinus. The sequence continues at coordinate 73,874 of NZ_QJUE01000005.1, read as the reverse complement.
GTTAGGATTTGTCCTCCCAATAGCTTTGTTTGTCTCTCTGAGGTATGTTTTAAAGTTTTTGCTTAAAGGATCTGAGACTGAATCTGAACAAAAAATTTCTCAGATTCTCACAAATAAAAACACCAGTGCTTCGATAGAGAATATTGTAGAAATTAAACCAATAGAGGAAGATCAACCAACAGAGGAAGATCAACCAACAGAGGAAGATCAACCAATAGAGGAAGATCAACCAACAGAGGAAGATCAACCAACAGAGGAAGATCAACCAACAGAGGAAGATCAACCAATAGAGGAAGATCAACCAACAGAGGAAGATCAACCAACAGAGGAAGATCAACCAATAGAGGAAGATCAACCAACAGAGGAAGATCAACCAACAGAGGAAGATCAACCAATAGAGGAAGATAAACCTATTGAAGAAAATAATATTCTTTAGGTTTGATTATTGCTGTAATGGAATCAAATTCAAATAAAAGTTATTGGGATTTAAAACCATATTGGTGTCAACCTTGGTCAATTATCAGTTTTGGAATACTATTACTAACTTTTAGTTGGACTTTCTTAAAAAATATCATAATTACTTTAATATTTAGCGTTATTATTATTATCTGGTGGATATTATTTTTAATTCTTGCTCCAAATTTATATCAGGGAGTATCAGAGAAAAATAATCTTGATGAATAAGAATTTTCAGCTAATACTTTTAAGACTGGTTTTTAGCTTATTTCAACTGGAAAACCTCTATATCCTTCTGAAAAACGTTTTCGATTTGTCCAGTAGAACTCAACCAATTCTCTTGTAGAGCTTGTAAGAAGAGCTTCTCTTCCTATTCCTCTTCTTTCTGAAAGTTTTGGTCTTACAGTTGATTGCCACTTGGAAGTGCTTGACGATTTCATTACATACCCTCGTTCTTTGGTTGGATAAACTCAAAAAGAATCCCAAGCTTTTTTGAAAAGCTCAAAAATCATGCTCATTAAATAAATGATGCTGGAGAAACGGTTAATTCAATAGAGATAGCTCATTCCAATCAAGAGACTTATTCATAGTACATATATACTATGAATAAGTCAACTCTTCTTGGATTATTCATAAGTATCGAAATTGATAGATTTTGGCTTTTAGTGATATTTATTAAGTAAGTATTACTATTTAGTATAATATTTCATGTAAATAAATATTATAGTTATGAAAAATTAAAAAAATAGTTATATTTAATCAAATGTATATTTATCTATAACTAGTATCTCTTGGTGAGAGAAATCACTAGCTGAAATACAGTTAATCCATTCTTTATATTCTTGGGCTATTGCCAACTGATCGCCAGAATTTACTTCTACAGTTCTTCTCAATATATGAGATAGTCCTTTGACTAATATATCTTCTATTTGTTTTTGCTCTTTACTCATTAATTAAATGCATGTATTCTAAACTAACTTTTATATTCTAGTTTGTACAGTACTAAGTTATTTATTTAAATAAAATAAAAAGTAAATTCTATTATTAAGATTATACCATAATACTCTATAACATAATCAAATTATTATATAATTTGATTAATTATGCAGCATTGGTATCATTTATGCTATCACTTTTTGGTATATAACCTAATTCTTCAATTTTTTCAACTAAGCTTATATCTGAATTTTGTTTTATAATTTTTTTGTTATCATAATTTGATTGGCTTAAGCCATCTACTTCGCTATCTATTATCTTTGATTCATGATACTTATTAATATTAATATTAATATATTTATTTATATGTTTTTTATTAAGCGAGTATAGAGAGAAAATGATACCAATCAATACCAAGTATATATTATGATTAACGAAAAAAGATAATACTAGAGCTAATGACATGTATTCAAACAGAGAAAGATTATTTTTTTGTTCCATAATTAAGCAACATCCTTATTGTCATAATTTTGCTGTCTTTCTAATAAGGTTAGATTATATGATGATTGTATTTGATTATTATAATCTAAGTCATTAAAGAATTTTGATACAGACTTTTTAGTGTTCATCCATTTATGCCGAGATGTCTTGGGTAAATCGGGAAGAATTATTTTTTCTTCATTTTCTGACCTAATATACCTTTTCCTTTGCCCACTATCTTCAGCTAAAGTATTTAATTCTTCTCTTATTGCTATTTTATGTATATTATCTCTTGATTTGGTGATTGCCGTCAATTCAGTAAGACTTCTAATAAATGGAATCATGCTGCATACCTCTCTGTGTCTTTTCCCTCTATTTGATTCTTGTTCTTATTATTAATATTTTTATAGGCATTAATATAGTGAACGTCATAGGAGCCTAAGCCTTCTTTTTTAGGATTATATAAATGGATAAATCCATTTCTTGAATTTAGATTTTTATTCATTATTTTCTAAGCTATTATTTTCAGGTTTAGGTTTGGTTTTGTACTTGCCTTACCTAATGAATGATTATTCTTGTGCGGCTTATATTTATCTAATAGTTTTTTTATAATACTATATTTATGATCATCTATTATATCTTCCCTGCTCTCATTTGAAATCTTGAAAGAATCATTTTTTTGCATTTTGATGACTATTGATGGATAATGTTTTTAGTAAAGTTAAGTTAGGTTATAAATTTTTCTCTATTCGATAATAGCTTGGTTAGCTTTGTGTTTTCGTCTTGAAGGTTATTTATTAATTTTTTATAAATTTCAATTTTTTCTTTAAGTAACTTGACCTTTTCGCTTTCAGTTTTTTGAGAGTAGACTCTTGCTTTTTTCTTGGTACCTTTGACAATTTCTCTGACTGTAGCTTCAGTCATTCTTTCGCCACTTTCAACCGCCTGAAAAACCCTTTGTCTCTCTTTATCGGTTACTCCTTTGCTTCCCATTAGGGCTAGAGATCTAGGTGTCAGAGATGCGAGAAGGTTATCGTCAATATCTGCCCCTCCTAGCCAGTTTGTGTATGCGCTGACAAGATCAACCGCAAATCTCTCTGAGCAATTTATCGCTCCTGATTTCAGGAAAGCCCTCCAGTTACCAGGCTTAATGTTGTCTTTGATGTCTGAGAGATTGGCTGCGACAGCTCTAAGTGATTGGCCTACACAGCTTAGCTCTTCATTTATTTCTACTACTGACTCTTTAACATACTCAACCTGAGCCGGGACCAGGCCTTTGGTGACTTCGTTGTTAAGGCTGATGTTCGCCAGTTCAACCACCTCTGTCGGTGTTAAGTCCATTGGTCTAACCGTGTACGCTCTAAATATACTTCTTGTGTCGATTCGGAACAACAGGTACTAGTGTACCAGTCTTGCTTCGGACATGGCAAAACAAAAGAAAACTAGAGTTTATTAATTTTTTTGGGTAGATTTATCTCCTATTGGTCTATTAGTTTTTTCTGTTTAACAATATAGAAGTGTATTATAAAAAAAATAATATATGAAAATTTGCATGTTTTTGTTTTTTCTTAACTTTGAAGGCTGTTTGCCTTTCTGCTTTATACTGTTATTGGTTTTTTATAGAGAAAATTAAAAAGAACTTTATTAAATATTGCTATTAGATTATATTTATTTTATGAGTATTTATACTTAGCGATAAGTATGTGGCTCGTTCTTGGCCAAGTACTCATCTTTAAGTTCTCATTTGTTGATTAGGATTGATAGGTGATGGTCTTAGTATGTTATTGATTGCTTTAAGGTGGATGGAATTCCTTTTTTTTGCCTAGTTGAATCAAGGTCAGCTCTACCCTTTCATTTTTATATATCGGCACTAATGTATTTTCAGGACATAAATGCATAGGTCTATTTATATCTTTAAGAAGTCAGTCTTAGCAATCGTTCTGACCGTTTGTGTTACAGCTATATAAGATGTTTATGCAATGTTTAGGCAATTAGTTGTATTTTATTTTGATATTATTTTTGTTGATTTTAATTAGCAATGGAAGTTACACCAATATATCCTCCAGTTACTCCTTTTTTGCAAGTTAAATTGGATCAAGAAGTTGTTGATTATTTATGGAAGATTATTGATATTGGCAAAATTAAAAATATAGATTTTAAAAACAAATTAGAAGGTAATATTTCGCAAAGTTTTTTGCTTGATGATATAGATCAATTTTTTTATAAATCAGTCTGTGCCCCATTAGTAAAATTGTATCGTGAAAAAAACCATAATTTAGGTGACCCTGTCTCTAAAAATGCATTGCTGGGACCTGGAAGTAAATTGGTCTTAGATAAGTTTTGGGCTAATTATCAATATAAAACAGAATTTAATCCCTATCATAATCATTCTGGTGTATATTCGTTCGCCATTTGGTTGAAGATTCCATATGACTGGGAGGATCAAAAGAAATTGCCCCAATATAGTGAGATTAAAGATAAAAGTATAAAGGCAGGTTGTTTTGAATTTGAATATGATGATACTTTAGGATCAATAGCGAATTACAGATATACATTGTCTTCAAAATTTGAAGGTTATATGGTTTTCTTTCCTGCTAAATTAAGACATTGTGTTTATCCTTTTTACAAAACAGATGAACCAAGAATTTCAATAGCAGGAAATCTGTCTTATTTGCCTAATTGATATATTTAAAATATTAAAATCATTTAAATATTTCCATATTCTGTTTTTTCTTATAAACTTGTTATTTAAGTGTATATTTAATAGATGAATTTATTAATTCTAAAACTTAAATTAACTAGATAATTCACTATATATGTATTTCCAAGACATAATTTCAAGTCTCAATAAATTCTGGAGTGATAAAGGTTGCTTGCTGCTACAACCTTACGACTTAGAGAAGGGTGCGGGGACAATGAGTCCTCATTCTTTTTTGAGAGCGATTGGTCCTGAACCTTGGGCTGTAGCTTATCCAGAGCCTTGCAGGAGACCGACAGATGGCAGGTATGGAGACAATCCAAATAGAGCTCAGCATTATTTTCAATATCAAGTTCTTATTAAACCTTCTTTGGATGGCATCCAAGAAATTTATCTGTCTTCTCTTGATGTATTAGGGATTTCAGCTAAGGATCACGATATTAGATTCGTTGAGGACAATTGGGAATCTCCTACTTTAGGTGCCTGGGGCGTGGGATGGGAGGTTTGGCTTGATGGCATGGAAGTTACACAATTTACTTATTTTCAACAATGTGGTGGACTTGATTGCAAGCCTGTCTCGATTGAGATCACTTATGGCCTAGAAAGATTGGCGATGTATTTGCAAAATGTTGAAAGTATTTGGGATCTTTCATGGAACAAAATGACTAAATATGGTCAGATCTGGCTCCCTTTTGAAAAAGGTCAATGTAAATATAATTTTGAAGAATCTAATTCGGATAATTTAAGGAAGCTTTTTGAAATTTATGAAGAAGAAGCTCATCAATTGATAACTAAAAAACTTCCTTCTCCCTCTCTTGATTATGTATTGAAATGTAGTCATACATTTAATTTATTAGAAGCTAGAGGGGTCATATCTGTTACGGAGAGAACTAAGATTATTGCAAGAATCCGATCTTTGGCTCGTAAGGTCGCTGAAGCTTGGGTACAGGAAAGAGAAGTCCTTGGGTTCCCTCTTTGTTCTAATTAATTGTTAACCTACCTTAATAAATCAAGTTTTTCTAATAACAATTAGTTCCAATAATATACTCCTATGTATAAAAAGATACTTGCAAGAGTTAGTGCTCTGGAATGTCTTAATGAATACATTATTATATTAAAGACATATTTTGTGTGAGGACACAATGAAGCTTTTTCAGCGTTTGCTGGTAGCTCCTGCTGCTTTGGGCCTGATGGCACCTTTAGCTGCAAATGCCGACGTTACTGCGGTATCCAACGACTCAGATCTAAGTTCTGAAGTTATTCAAGCACGTGTTGATGGAGTAGAGGCTCAGCTAGGCGAAATCCAGGCTGGTCAGTTCTCTTCTTCTACAAAGATGAGTGGGAAAGCTGCTTTCATCACTGGTTATGTTGATGATGATTCCGAGTCAGATACTGACAGTATCACTATGGAATACATGTATCAGTTGAACATGAATACCAGTTTCACTGGTGAAGACCTTCTATATACAAGAATTAAAGCTGGTAATGTATCAGATCACTTTGTAGACAAAGGTCAAGGTACTTATTTATCAGCTGGAAAAAACACATCAGACGCTTTAAAAGTTGACAAGATTTGGTATCAGTTCCCTGTCGGCGAAAGCTTAACTGTTTGGGTTGGACCAAAAATTGAGAACTACTACATGCTTGCAAGTTCTCCTTCTATTTACAAGCCAATAACTAAGCAATTCAGTCTTGGTGGAAATGGAACAGTTTATGGTTCTAGTACTAAAGCTGGTTTTGGTGCCGCATGGACTCAGCAAACTGATGATCCTTCAGATGGTAGATGGGCATTAAGTGCAGCTTATACAAGTCAAGGTGGGGCTAAGTCTTCAAAAGATCAAGGTCTATTTGGAGAAGATGCCAAGTCAGCTTTATTAACTAAGCTCGAATACGGCACTCCACAATGGCAGGTATCTGGAGCTGTTGCTTTTAAAGATAATGGCTGGTCTGATAGCTATTTCACCACAGCTAAAGGTAAGTCAAGAGATTCAGGAAGTTCTGAAACTGCAATCGGTTTAAGAGCATATTGGAAACCTGATAATTCAGGAGCACTTCCTTCAGTCCAGCTTGGTTACGATGTTTCTAGTATCGACGATGCTGGAACTGGCAATGCTGATGAGGCATCAGGTTGGATGGTTGGCCTTAACTGGAAAGATCTATTCATCGATGGAAACAGAGCAGGACTTGCTGTTGGTTCAAGAGTTGCAGCTACTAATATTGTTGGCGGTGGTTCTGATCCATCAGAGGACAATTCTGTTTGGGAAGCTTATTATTCCTTCAAGGTTAATGATGGAGTAACAGTTACACCAGCTATCTTTGGTAGTACAGATGTTGAAGCAGAAGGCAAAGATGTCACTGGTGCAGTTCTTCTAACTGAATTCAGATTCTAATTTATATAATTAGGACAATTAAAAAAAGCCCCTAGAAGGGGCTTTTTTTAATTAAAATTTACCAGCAGTTTTCTCCCTCACCTATAGGAATGCATACATCAGCTTTTTTGGCTTTTTCGGCAGCTTTCTGAGCAGCTGCATCTAGCTTCCCATCTTCGTCTGCCTCTTGATCCGTAGTCCATTCCTTTAGCCCCCCCATATCTCCGTGTCTTTCCCCAGCGATTGAATTGTCTGGAATAATTGCATTCGTTGCTAAAGCTGCTGCTGCTGCAAGAAATATTCCAATAGGAGTTTTACTAGGCATGCAAGGTCTCTTTTGTCCATATTTTGATACGCCGCACTTGCTAATGAAAGTTCTTTTTTTACTTTTCACTGTATAAAGTGATCAATTTAGTCACCTAATCTTCTTAGCAAATTGCTATAAGCCTGAAAAATTAAATCTAATTCATCTGATCTACCATGCTTGGATAACAATCGTTTCGCTCCAGCATCAAGTCCAAATAAAAAGTTTCTATCTTCATTGCTTTGAACATAGCTTTGAATCCAACCTACACATACATAACGTTCTCCTTCTTTGATTTCAGCAACAGAATGGAGTTGTGTGCTCGGGTAAATTATTATTTCACCAGCAGATAGTTTTATGTTTTCTGTTTTATTAAATTTCTGAATGCATAATTCACCACCTTTATAATCTTTTGCGTCGTTTAAAAATAATGTAAAAGATAAATCGCTTCTTCCAGATGGCATATAAGGATTATCAATGTGAATACCATAGCCATGTCCAGCAAGGGACTTAGTAAGCATGAGGCCATGGATAAGACTAGGTAATGTAAAACTTTTAAGAAGAGGATTTGATATGATTTTATTAGAAATAATATCTCTCAGTTCAATAGAAAGCTCCGAATTTCTATCTAATTGAAAATTATTTTTAATTTTAGCTGCATAGCTTCCTGCAGTTTTTTTGCCATCTTGCCAAGAATTTTTCTCGGCCTTTAATTTTTTGACTATTTGTTGTGCCTCTGATTTATCAATTAAAGAATGAGTTAAATATTCCATATTAGTATTTAGATTATATGTTTATAATAAAGTATAAATATGATATCAATTTATACTTAAATACGTATAAAAGTTGCGAAGCCAAATTTAGCTCTTCCTTCTTGTCTAGTCTATAAAGATATTAATCCTTTACTCATATAGATTAATGAATTTAATTAAGAGTATTTTTACTTCTGTAATAGCGAGTTCACTTTTAGTTTCTTCTGGTTTTAATAATGTAAAAGCATCTGAAAGAGAAGTAAGGATCTATTCAGGTAGGCATTACAACACTGATAAGCAGATATACAAGAAATTCAATGAAGAAACTGGCATAAAAATTCGATTAATTGAGGCTACAGGTATTTCTTTAGTTGAAAGATTGAAGAGAGAAGGGGCAAAATCTAAAGCAGATGTAATTCTTCTTGTTGATGCTGCAAGAATTAGCAATGCAGCAAAAAGTGGACTTTTACAGCCATATAGATCTTCTAAATTAGATGCAAATGTTCCAGTGGAATATAGAGATCCCCAGGCAAGATGGTATGCCCTGACTAGAAGAGTAAGAGTTATGGTCGCTAATCCTAAAAAAGTCGATATAAATTCAATTAAAGATTATTCAGATCTTGCTAATCCTTCATTACAGGGACTTGTTTGCGTGAGAAAAAGAAGCAGTCCATATAATCAATCTTTAGTAGCTAATCAAATAGTTAATAGAGGAGAAGCAAAAACTAAAGAATGGCTAAAGGGGTTGATTTCAAATGTTTCGCAACCTTTTTTCCCTGGAGATATAGGGGTCATTAGAGCTGTTGCTCAGGGTAAATGTGGGGTTGGTATTGTCAATCATTATTATGTTTCAAGAATGCTTGCTGGAGTTAATGGTAAAAAAGATAAAAATTTGGCTAAAAAAGTAAAAGTTCTTACTCCTAATCCTGCACATGTGAATGTAAGCGCAGGTGGAATTGCTAAATATTCCGAAAATAAAGAAGAGGCTATTCAGCTGCTGGAGTATTTAGCTTCTCCTACTGGGAGTATGGGGTTAGCGGGTCCAACATATGAACATCCTTTAGTCGGTTTCAACACAATGCAAGAAGTTAAACAATTTGGCGAATTCTCTCCAGACAATGTGACCATTGATCAATTAGGCGCAAATAATAAAAAAGCAATCAGGCTTATGAGAAAAGCTGGATGGAATTAAAAAATTAAAAACTAATTTTTTAATTCTGTTAATTACTAGGGTTTATAGAATATTGCTTTAAAATTTTTTAGAAAGGAGAGGTGGCTGAGTGGTCGAAAGCGAACGACTCGAAATCGTTTGATAGGTAAAACTATCCGTGGGTTCGAATCCCACCCTCTCCGCTTTCTATGACGAAATGGGTTGCCATGAGTTGACAGTAAGTGCCATAAAGTGAAACTTTCTAGCGACTTTAACGAAAAATTAACTAACTAACTAGTTAAAAGATGATGCCACAAAACTCGATGAAATTTCATGCACTAGAATTAGTTTCTAGGAATAAAATATATTTAAATCCAACAGATTTTATTAGATGAGAATAATAGAAGTTTTCTTTTAGCAATAACACTTCTTTCATTTCTTCCCTAGTTTATTGCTTGATTTGGCAAGATTTTAAGATGCAGTTTACCTGGATAAATAATATTTTATTAAGTTTTACCAAAACTTAGACTATGCAAACTATATTTACTATGTTTAAAATTTTATCATGTCAAATCTTACGCGAGTAAAGACTATTGCAAAGAATAGACTTGAGAAATTAACTTCTAGAGAAAAAATTTATCTAGGTATTATCTTATTACTTTTTCTATTTCAGTTTGTTTTAAGAGAGGGATATGATTTTACTCTTAATACAAATCCCTATTATATCTCTATATTTTCATTGATTGGTTTAGTTACAGCATGGATAAGAAGAAGCAAATCTAGAAAGGAAATCAATGATAAATCCTTGAGGAGTATTATTTTTAATGATTATAATTTATCTTCGTATGCCTCTTTATCAATATTGTCTCTACTTTATGCAATCTTTCAAGGTATATTTTCAGGCGCTAGTTTAGGGTTTATTTCGTTTGCATTAGGTAGTTTATTTCGTGGTGCTGATGTAATTGCTTCAAATATTGGTTACTTCTTTAGTTGTTTACTTCTCATTGTGATAACAAGAGTTTTAATAGAAGGCACTTCTCTTATCTTTCGGGTCGCTGAAGATATATCTAAAGCAGTTAATAAATAGATTATGAACTTTAGACCTGTTTTTGTTTGAGTGACCGATGCTTTTTAGATAGAGCGGTTTAAAAATGCTCTTAATTAAAAAAGTGAAAGTGTCCCATGGAAAAATGCAAAAACGATCTCATTTGTAGTTCCATATCCTGACATGTCCTGCTAAATGGACATCCACCCTCTCCTTATTTTTAACGAGCCAGACCTGAATAAAAACATGGTTCTCAGTTTCGCTTGAAGAAGAAATATCTGTACTTTCGAAATCAAAAGTGACTTCACTCATAAATTGCGATGAAAGTGCAATTTGATGGAACTTTTTTCCAACTATGTGCAGTAAGTCTCTTCTCCCATCCACAACTTCATCCGCTGAAAAGTATTTTGTAGTATTAGAAGAATAGTTTTCAATATGATTAAACAATTTATGAGTTTTGTTTACTTGCTCTATTTCAATAATTTTAGGTATTAAATTATACTTACTATTTATTTTAAATCAACCAACCAATTTGCATAAAGTTGATACCCTTCGCAATTGGAATGAATATCTCTTAAGGAGTAACTTGCATTTGTAATTTTATTAGAAATAAAAGGTTCATATCCATCATGGATTTCATTAATTTAGTAACCTCATCCCAACTAATTGTTTGGTTACTTTTTTGTATGACTAATACTTTCAGTCTTTTGTTTTCCAATAACTTGTTCTAGGGAAGTTCATTCTCCCCTCAAATCTTTTTGAATTAAGAGGATATTTTTCGACTATTAAATAAAGATCTTTTCCATCCATCGGAATTAGTTGCCTTTTCTCTGATGGTTTTCTTGTTTTGATCTTTGCGTTGGAGAGAGTCATGACAATTTAACTCCCTTAGACCAATTACCTTCCATCCACATAACAACTTAATCTTTCTAGTATCCAACTCTGCGTTGTGAGATTTTTTATCTTGGTGGAAAGGCACCTTTTGGTTTTTCTCTATTAATTGTTGAACGTGATAATCCGATCGAGGTCGAGACCTGTTGAATAGTCAAAAAATACCTATCCATGACACCTTTAGATAAAGGTGTTTTCATGATCAATTAATTACAAATAAAAGTTGATTCCTTTCTTTTACCGAAGGTCTATTTTGTTGTATTAAACTTCTTTTGATGCATAATATTATATACCAAAAGTAATGTCGCATTAATGGTTGGACTGGTTCTATTCATGATGTTTTCAAGGGTTAGTAAGTAAAAAGAATTAAATGTTTTTGTGATTTTTCGCGATATATCCGTAAAGTCCTATTCATAGGTGTTTAGGACTATCCTTTAAGTATTAAGTCTGCGGATACCCTCTTGGTATTCTTTTAGTACTAAGAAGTACGATAACTTATTATCATTATTGCTAATTGTGAGAATAAAAAAAAGTATTGATTTTTTTATAATAAAATAAATCAATATTGATAAATTATTGTTTAATATGAATTACTTGTTTTCTTCTATATCTAGGCTTGGAGGTTATTTTTTACTTAAATCAACGATTATTATATTTGGTGTCATTCCAATACTTGGTGGATGTCACGCAAGCACCACACATAAGTTAAATGTAACAACTGAATTTCGTGGAATTGGTAATGTAGATACAAGATTGGATGTATATCGAAATCCTTTGCTTGAAAAATGCTGGGAAATTTCAATTTCCCAAGAAGATTTAAATCAAATAAAAGCTGAAGGAGGATCTATTATTAGTAATAAAGACTGGAAGGAAATGATAGAATTTCTCCCTACACATAAAAAGAAATGGGCAAAAAGAACATATTCTGAACTTTCTGAATATAGAGATATTTATTCCAAGGCAGAATGTATAGGCAAGACATATAATCTAAGATTATCCGATGAATTAGTAAAAAAATATATAAAGGATATTAAAGAAAATGAATAATCCTATTTAATATTTAGTATTTGATTCTTAGGGGGATTAATAACGATTTCAATTAAGATGCTATACTAAATAGCTTTAGTATACATTTATTAAATGAAGATGAAAATTAATAAGATAGCATCTCTTTTTTTATCATCAGGAATTGGTGTTACTAGCTTACTTCATTCTAGTTATGCAGGTACTCATGCCGCAGTATGTTCTTTTTATACAAACTATCAACCTTGCAGGATAACAATTTCTAATACTCATATAGAGGGGAACCTCCCTACTGACTATCTTTATGTGGATGAAAGCAATTTTTTAGATCTTAATGTTTATGAGGATTTATCGAAGTCTTCTAATTTAGTTGTTGGGACTGTAACAACATTACTTCTTGGACCTATTGGATTATTGGGCTTTCTAGTTAAAAAGAAATCGGGGACTGTGGATTATGGAGTTTCATTTGAAAATGATAGAGGAAGAAAGAAAACTGCATTTATTAGATTTAAGAACATGAAAGCAGCTGGTGAAATGGCCAAAGAATTGCCTGAGCTTTTAAGAAATATCGCTGGAGAAGAATTACGCAATCCAGACAACCTTTATTGATTTGAGTTTAAAATTTGAGCAAGAAATATTTCTAGTTAATCTATAAGATATATAGATATGCTAATGTCTCAAACCATTAATTAAGAAAAAATTAGATGAAAAAAGTGCTATCAAAATTAGCAATTGCTGGATTTATTCTTATAAGTACTGCTTGTTCAGGTGGAGGAGGTGATACTAGTAAAAAGGTCACGGATCCATGTAGAGATGACGCTTCTGAGCAAATAGGAAAAGTAGAGGAATATCAAAATGAAGAAAATGAAACCTTGAGAGGTATTAGGACCCATACAAAAAGAAAGGTTGTCTTGATGCCAGTTTCAGCAGCTGGTGGCGGTGGTGGTGGATTCTCTAACCCCATGATGATGGGCGGCGGCGGTGGGGCAGCTTTAGCACCATTCGCAACTGAAATAATGAATCAGGCTTTTCTTAATGAAGGTATCAAAACTGTTGCTTGGTTCAAGGTCTCTAAAGAATTGAAAAGGGTTTTAGGACAGGGAGCAGATAACTCTTCACCTTATGCCCAGCAAATGCAACAAATGCAGATGATGCAAGGAGGAGGAGGTCAGTCTTTAGTTAATGACAACAATTTAAATGAGTTGATTGATACTGCAAGGAATTTAGGCGCCTGTTATGTTGTAAGGCCAGTGATTTTGAAAGCTTCTAATACAAAAGATTCTAAAAGTAGTGGTAATGCCCTAGGGGTGGCTCTTGGCGTTTCAAGAATGAATACTACTACAAATAGTAATGCAGAAGTTGACATAAAAATATCAATAATTAGTACAAGAGAAGAATTAGATAATCCAATAATTGCTATAAAAACATTCTCTGGAAGAAGCGTTCAAGTAAGTAAAGAGCGTGCAAATGTATTAGATGGAATTACTGGAGGAGCAGCCTTTGGAGGTGGCTCTAACACTAATCAAACTAAAATTGCCTTTTACGATACTATCGATAAAATTGTTGAATTTTTAGAAGATAAAATGATTTAATTTGCATTTTATTCAAATCTTTCAAAATTACTTAATTAATACCATGAATCTAAGAATTCTTTTTATTAGTCTAATTGCATCTCTAGGTATATTGATTCCACAAGCTAAATCAGCAGAAGAGTTCTTAGATCTTCAATGCTTGTCAGATATAAATACAAAATATCCTTGCAATGTAAGTTTTTATAGGAAATTTATGAAGTTAAACTTCCCTCGAACTGGAAGATCTAATAAGATTCGTTTTAGAGATATTAAACATTGGAATTATTCAGATTCAAGCTTGAGAAAAATGGATGTTGATCTAGCATCAAGGATAGGCATTATTGGCTTATTATTTAAAAAGGTTGAACATCAACATGTTTTTACTATTATTTATAATGATGAATTTGGTGATAGAAAAGTTGCAATACTTGACTTTGATCAAAAACAATATGTTTTACCAATTAAAGCAGCTTTGTCTGAAGTAACAGAATTAAGATAGATTTTGATTGAATTTTATTTATTTAATCTATTCCAATAGATCATGTTAGAAAGAGAAAAGTTAATTAATTTGAAGTTCTTATTAGCTTTAATAATTTCTATTGTTAATGGTTTTGTTGACATTCCAGCTAAAGCTGATGAATATGAAGCTATTTGTAATTCAAGAGAATGCATTGTGAAGGTAAAGGAGGGTTTAATTAGTACTCCTTATGGCTCAATAAAGTCTTCAAGAATGACTAGTTGGCCATTGGTTGTTGAAACTCAACCTAGAATGCTTGGCTTCTTAGGTGAGAAAGATAAATATACTTTTAATCTAAATGGTTATGATCAAGATGGTAAAAAAAAATCACTTAATATTCAGTTCATTAATGATAAACCTGCAAAGAAATTCATAAGAAATATTGAGACTGTTTCAGGTCTAGGCTTAGGTCAGAGACGATCCGCAAAAGAAATTAGAGAAAATGAAACACTAGATAAAATAAGAAATACAAATATAAAAGTAGATAATTCAAAAATTAGTGAATGTATTTCTGAAGTAGGTGCAAGTAGAAAATCTAAGATTTCACTAGAAATATTTAAAGAGAAGGAATATCTTAAAAACTTTTTTAACAACTCAAATGCATATGCAGTCTTCCCAGATGTTGTAAAGGGCGGTATGGGAGTGGGAGGTGCACGGGGTGGAGGCGAAGTTTTTCAAAATTGTAAAGCTATAGGATCAACAACAATGACACAACTTTCAGTGGGTTTTCAACTTGGTGGACAAGCTTTTAGTCAAATTATTTTTTTTCAAAATCAAAAAGATACAGATAGGTTTACTCAGGGCAATTTTGAATTTGGTGCAGCAGCTAGCGCTGCTCTTCTTAATGAGGGGGCTTCTGCTGAAGCCGCTTACAGCGATGGTGTTGTAGTGTTTACACTTTCAAAAGGAGGTTTAATGTATGAGGCAAGCATCGGTGGCCAAAAATTTAGCTTTTCTCCATATGAAAAATAATCATATATTTGTTTCGAGGGGTATTTAAGTGGTAAAAGCTATACATCAAAAACTTAGTTATTATTAGCTTTTACATCTTCATTGAGTTTTCCATTCTCTATTCTTTCTCTCTTAGTTGTTAAGTCCTGTTAAATATTTTTTTGAATGCCTTTAAATCAATTCATTCATCATGCTTACAATGAAGAGGAGGAAAAATAATATGAAAAGCTTTGATGAGTCTTCATTTTTTTATAATGAAGCAATTAACTTAATTAATTTAGATGATTACGATGGTGCTATTAATTTTATTAAAAAGAATATTAATATCTTGGTAAATCCTGCTGATATTGCTTTGGCCTATCTAAGTTGTGGTTTTTTGAATGATAAATTAGGAGATAATATTTCAGCTATAGCTGATTTTTCAAAAACAATTTCTCTTGAAGATGGCATAGAGGTCATTGATTTTAGATCTAAAGATGTATCATTAAGTGGTAGAAGTAATTCGAGATATAAAAATGGAGATTTTGAAGGAGCGATTGAAGATAAAAGGAAAGCAAAAAAAATTAGATTATTTGAAATATATAAACACAAAGAACTAAATAGTAACAAAATAGATTATAAAAATATTTTGTTAGGTACTTTTCTTGAGAAAGACCTAGAGCTTAAATATAGGATATTGATTAAAGTTTCTAGAATTGAAAAAAATAAATATGATTTAATTTCTGATTATAAAAAAGTAATTAGTGATAAAAAGAAAGAAGAGGTTATAAAGAAATTAGAATCATTGAGTGAATTAAAGTATAAAGCTGGAGACTTTAAAGCAGCTATTAGAGCTATAAGAAGGGCAGAGAAATATTATTGATTATGAAATCAATTAGATAAATCTCCTAATTATTTTTACCAATATGGATCGCTAAAGAATTCAACTGTAAGTTCTTTTTTATCTGGAACAGTAGAGATACATGCTCGTATTACTTCTCCATTTACTTCTATTTCACATGCTCCGCAGCTCCCTCCTAGGCATCCAGTAGGTATTTCGATATGGGCATCATATGCAGCTTTTAACCATTCGACTCCAGGGAAACAGTTGCTTGATTTCTTGTTTGGCCAGTGTATATTTACTTTTTTCATATTTTAATTAATGCATCTATATTTATATTTTCTTCGAAAGAATCTGATAGTAAATCTAATAATTTTTCTCTCTTATCGTTATTATTTACTCCCTTAAGATTCAATTTTTCTAATCCTTTTTTTTCTCTTACTTTATTTATCCATTCTCGCCTCCATTCCTCATTCTCAAAAATTCCATGTAAATACGTTCCTCCTATAAAACTTTTATCTTTTTTTTCAAGAACCCATCCTAATGAATTGTTTTTAAATATAGAAATAATTTTGGGATTTTTACTATCTATTAAATGACTTTCCCCATAATGCATCTCAAACCCCTCAATACTTTTTGTCTTTGGCCATGAAGCTATCTCTTCCCTTTGGGCTGTGTGCTTAATATTTCCAAAAGTTGTTTTTATTGAAAGAAGATTCATGCCGATATACGAAAATGAATTCAAATTATTATTACTTTCTTGCCTATTTGGATCCTCCAATGATTTCCCTAGCATTTGTAAACCTCCGCAAATCCCAAAAATATTTCCTCCGTTGTTGGCATAATCTTTTATTTGATTGCTAAGACCAGTTTTTTTCAGACTCTCTAAATCTTTTATCGTTTGCTTGCTTCCTGGAATTATTAATACATCTGGTGTTCCTAGATTTTGACCGGGCTCTACCCATCTCATTTGAATAGTTGACTCGCTAAATAAAGGATCTAGATCAGAGAAATTACTAATTCTAGGTAGTTTTATTATTGCTATTTCTATTTCTGCACTTTGATTGATTTGTTGTCTTTCCAGTAGATCTAGCGAATCTTCTGGTGGAAAGATCTCTTTTAGCCAAGGTAATATGCCTAAAACAGGAATACCTGTTTCCTTTTCTATCCATGTAACGCCTGTTTCAAATAATGCTTTATCGCCTCTGAACCGATTAATAATTATTCCTTTAATCAAACTTTTCTCTTCAGGTTTCATTAATGCAATAGTGCCAATTATTTGAGCAAAAACTCCGCCTCTTTCAATATCAGCTACTAAAATACAGTTTGCTCTTAAGAATTTTGCTAACTTTAAATTTGTTAAATCTTTATGTTGTAAATTTACCTCCACTGGACTTCCAGCTCCTTCAAGAATAAGCCTTCCATCTTTATTATTTAATAATTCTGTCAAGCCTTTTTTAATGGCTTCCCATCCTGAATTAAACCAATCTTCGTAATAATTTATAGCTTGAGTAGTCCCTACACTTTTACCAAGATGAATTACTTCACTTGTACAATCTCCCTTTGGTTTAAGAAGTACAGGATTCATTTCTGCACTAGGCTCTAGTCCTGCAGACCAAGCTTGAAGAGCTTGAGAATATGCCATCTCTCTTCCCTGTGAATCAACCCATGCATTGTTGCTCATATTTTGTCCTTTAAAGGGTATTGGCTTTTCTCCTTTTCTTTTTAAATATCTACAAATAGCAGTAGCTATAAGTGTTTTGCCTGCCCCACTTGAGGTTCCTAAAATCATTAAGGGAGTATGTTTGAAATCTAAGTTCATCTTGGTAATAGTTTGAATTTTATGCATGTAATTAATTTCTTTATAAATGTTGTTTTTTGTTTGAATAAATCTGAACTACTCTCTAGAACTTGTCTTCCTATTGGTGTAATACGAACTTTTGCAGTAAGTCCTTGACCGTCAACTTCTCTTCGCAAAACGCCTATTTTGATTAATTTAAGAAATTCATTTTCTATAAATAAGGAACTACTTATAAACATAAATTCTTCATTCAGATATTTAGACTTCTTCTGAAAAACATTCTCAGCACTGAGGCTATCCTCTAAAAGAGTTTGGAAAAAGAATAAGTTGAAGGAACAATTTCTTATCCCTTGCTTTGCTCTTCTAAAGATTTTTTGGTCAATCAGCAACATTGAATTAAATAGATTTATTTTTAATACTTAGAATCAATATTGATCTTAAATATTAAAAAAATTTAGTTTTGTATGTTTGTGCTTGCCTCTGCATCCAAAGGACGTCAAAAGCTACTTAATCAAATAGCTTTGACGCATAAAGTCATTGTAAGTGATTTTGATGAGACAAAGGTTCAGGAATCAGATCCATGCATAAAGGTCAAATTAATAGCTAAGGGTAAAGGTGATAGTGCCTTGAAAAAGTTGAAAAAAGGAAATCAACCCCTAAATGCTTTCCAAGCTTTAATAGCTTGTGATTCTTTGTTTGAGTTTGAGGGGGAAATTTTCGGTAAGCCAAAAAATAAAGAGCAATTGATATCAAGATGGCAAAGAATGTCTGGTAATTTCGGATTTTTGCATACAGGTCATTATTTAATATCAATAGATAATTTAGAAATTGATATTAGAAGCAGCTCACTAAATAAATCCTTTGATGGGGTTGTAACCACAAAAATTGAATTTATGTCTTTATCGAATACTGAGATAACAAAGTATGCTTCAATTCCTGAACCATACAATTGTGCTGGAGGCTTTGCTATCGAAGGTATTGGTGGAAAATTTATAAAAAAAATAGATGGATGTTTTAGTAATGTTATTGGGCTGAGTTTGCCTTGGTTGAAAATTAATTCTGAAAAATTGGGTTTATCTGATTTACTTATAGATAACTAATTAACTATTTAAAAAAGAATATATATTTAATGGCATAAAAAAAAGCCCTCATAGTAGAGGGCTCTTTTTATATAAGACGGATCTAATCTAGATCAGGCATTGAAAGAGCAGGCTCTTGTGAACGACTGATACCTTTTTCAAATCCAGCTGCAGCGGCTCTAGCGCGACCAGCATGCCAAAGATGACCTACAAAAGTAAACCAACCAAGGAAGAACTGAGCACCAGCAAGCCACTGACGCAAGTTAACAAAGTTAACAGCATTTGGCTCAGTAATGATTCCACCAACTGAGTTGATAGAAGCGTTAGGAGCATGAGTCATGTATTCAGCAGCACGACGAACTTGCCAAGGCTGAATATCATTTTGAATTTTGTCGAGACTTAATCCATTAGGACCTCTAAGAGGTTCTAACCATGGACCTCGGAAATCCCAAAAACGCATGGTTTCTCCACCAAAGATGATTTCACCTGTTGGAGAGCGCATCAAGTACTTACCTAATCCAGTTGGTCCCATAGTTGATCCTACATTTGCACCAATTCGTTGGTCACGAACTAGGAATGTGAAACTCTGAGCCTGAGAGGCTTCAGCGTTTGTTGGACCATAAAACTCAGATGGATATGCAGTGTTATTGAACCAGATGAAACAAGAAGCAATGAAACTTGCTACACAGATTCCACCAAGTGCATAACTAAGAAGACCTTCACCATTCCAGATAAAGGCTCTTCTTGCCCATCCATAAGGTCCAGTAAGGACATGGAATATACCACCAATTATTTCTATAACAGCTAGGTAAACATGTCCTCCGACAATATCTTCCATTGAGTTGACACCAACGATCCAACCCTGACCACCCCAAGGGGTTGAAACTAGATATCCAAAAATAACTCTTGGATCGAGAGTTGGGTTGATCAGCCTAACTTCTCCTCCGCCAGGAGCCCAAGTGTCGTATGCACCACCTAAGTACATCCAGTTAAGTGAAAATAGAAGAGATCCAATACCCAATACAATCAAATGGAAACCAAGAATATTGGTCATTTGATTTTTGTCTCTCCAGTCAGTAGAGAAAAATGGGAAAGCTTCTTCAAGTTTCTCTGGGCCAGCTAAAGAGTGGAAAACCCCTCCAAAGCCTAGGATTCCAGATGCAACAAGGTGAATAACACCTGCGATGAAGAATGGCCAAACATCTGTAACTTCTCCGCCTGGACCAATGCCGTATCCAAACATGGCTACATGAGGCATACAAATTAAGCCTTGCTCCCACATGGGTTTATCCATGGTGAAGTGACTTACTTCGAAAAGCATCATTGCGCCTGCCCAGAACACCATTAGTCCTGCGTGTGCAATGTGAGCACCTAATAATCTTCCTGAAAGATTGATTAGCCTTGCATTTCCTACATACCAGGCGTAACCAGTCTCTTCAAGACTTTGATTAGGGGCTTTAAGTAAGCTATTAAAGGGCGTTTCCACGTGGGAGTACCTCCTCAGGGAATACAAAGTTTTCGTGTGGTTGGTCTACAGAAGACATCCATGCACGCATACCTTCATTAAGAAGGATGTTTTTGGTGTAGAAAGTTTCGAATTCAGGATCTTCAGCAGCTCTGATTTCTTGGCTAACGAAGTCGTAAGCACGAAGGTTTAGAGCTAATCCAACAATTCCTATTGATGCAGCCCACATACCTGTTACTGGTACGAAGAGCATCAAAAAGTGAAGGAAACGCTTATTAGAGAATGCAATACCGAATATCTGACTCCAGAAACGGTTTGCAGTAATGAATGAGTAAGTCTCTTCTTCTTGAACAGGGTCGAAACCTCTAAAAGTTGTACTCTGATTTTTACCGTCGGAGTAAACACTTGAGTCTTCGTAAAGAGTGTTCTGAACTGTTGCGCCATGAATAGCACAAAGTAGAGCTCCCCCTAGAATCCCAGCTACTCCCATCATATGAAATGGATTAAGAGTAATGTTGTGGAATCCTTGAATAAAGAGAATGAAACGGAATATTGCTGCAACTCCAAAAGAAGGAGCGAAGAACCAACTGTGCTGACCTAAGGGATAAATAAGGAAGCAAGCAGTAAATACTGCAATAACTGCTGAGAAAGCTAGTGCGTTATAAGGACGGATACCAACTAGTCTTGCAATTTCGAACTGACGAAGCATAAAGCCGATAAGACTGAATGCACCGTGAAGAGCAACGAAATTCCATAGGCCACCAAGTTGGAACCAACGTGTTAAATCGCCCTGAGCTTCTGGTCCCCAAAGGAAAAGAAGACTGTGACCCATGGCATCGCCAGGAGTGCTAACAGCAGCAGTGAGGAAATTACATCCCTCAAGGTAAGAACTGGCTACACCATGGGTGTACCAGGAAGAAACGAAGGTTGTACCTGTGAACCATCCACCTATAGCTAGGAAAGCAGTAGGGAAGAGAAGTAAACCAGACCAACCAACAAATACGAATCGGTCGCGCTTTAACCAGTCATCGAGGGCGTCAAACCATCCTCGTTCTGTTGCGCTTCCAACAGCGATCGTCATGGGAGGAGCGTTGCTGAGCTTTTGTATACGTCGGAGACTTTAACAACGATGACGGGGTTTGTGGGTAAATCTTTAACTTGATGAAATCCCTTGTATTGAAATGAGATAAAATAAATTTTTTTTATTGCTAGATAGTAAATGTAAAAAACTTAGTCTCTATAATGTTTTGAAAGGTATGTGGTTCCCGATTTTACGAGCTTATGTCAACTGAATCAAATTTAAGTCAATCAGAAAAACAGTTATCTGATCTGGTTCTAGAACAGGAAATTAAAGGTTCGCGTAAGATTTCGAACTATTTAGTTGCTTCTATGCTGAGTATTGGGGGGGTTGGATTTTTGTTGGCTTCTTTTTCAAGTTATTTCGGTACAGATTTTTTACCGCTGGGTAATCCATCAACTTTAATTTTTGTCCCTCAAGGCTTGGTTATGGGTCTATATGGTGTAGCAGCATTCTTATTAGCCATTTACTTTTGGAGATTAATAAGTATTGATTATGGTTCTGGCGTAAACCGATTCGACAAAAATAAAGGGGTTTTATCTTTATCAAGAAGAGGATTATTGAAAAATATAGAAATTGAGATTCCTATTAATGAAATTAAAGCTGTGAAATTAGAAGTAAGAGAAGGTTTTAATCCAAGAAGAAGGGTTTCTTTGCGAATTAAGGGTAGGAAGGACTTGCCTATTTCTAGAGTTGGATCTCCTAAACCCTTATTGGAGTTAGAAAATGAGGGTGCTGAAATTGCTAGATTTTTAGAGGTTAACCTTGAAGGAGCTTAAAGAGAAAAAAATAATTAAAAAGATATTAAATAATTCAACTTTAAGGAATAAATTATTTCAATCATTTAATATATTCTTATGTGTTAATTCAATACTTATATTTGGCTGTTCTTCTTTGAAGAAAAATGTAGACATAAATATTTGCTCTTCCACAAATAAGCCTTGTTTATCTTCTACTGAATATGTTTTGCTGATTACAAATAAAGGGAATATCAAACTAGAACTTTATGGGAAATTAGCCCCAATAACTGTTGGCAACTTCATTGATTTTGTTGAGAAAGGTGCATATAATAAAACAATATTTAACAGAGTTATTAGAAAACCCTTCCCTTTTATAATTAGAGGTGGGGATAATAGTTTAGTAACAGGTGAAAATAAGTTTATAGATAGTAATACAGGGAAAATAAGATATATTCCTTTGGAAATAAAATTAAAATCAAATAATTTGCCAACCTATGGAAAAGAAATAGAAGTTTCTAGTCAAAAAAATAACATAGAACTAAAGCACAAAAGATATTATCTATCAATGGCGAGATCTGAAAATGTGAATTCTGCTAGTTCACAGTTTTACATATCACTAAAGTCTTTACCAGAACTTGATGGAAGATTTGCTGTATTTGGAAAAGTTATTAGTGGTATGAGTGTTCTTGATTTATTACAAGAAGAAGATTTTATAGTCGAAGCAAAAAAACTATAATTAAAAAAGCATTATTTTTTTGCTTTTAGCATTTCAGTATTAACCCCTGAGGCTCTTTTAAGAGCAACTTTACCAGTTCTAGCAATTTCTAAAATACCGTAAGGTTTTAATAGGTTTTCTAGAGCAACCAATTTTCCAGGATCTCCAACAACTTCAAGTGTCAGTGCGTTATCCGAAACGTCTACAACTTTTGCTCTAAAAACTTGAACAAGGTCTAATATTTTCCCTCTGCTTTCAGAAGATGCTGAGACTTTTAAGAGCATTAATTCTCTTTCTACAGCGGGTAAAGTTGTTAAATCAAGAACCTCTAAAACATTTATTAATTTATTCAGTTGTTTAGTCATTTGTTGAAGTGTTGATTGGTCACCCTGAACAACCATTGTTAATCTGGAAATCCCTTTAGCTTCTGCTGGCCCTACCGCCAAACTATCAATATTGAATCCTCTTCTTGCAAAAAGTCCTGCAATTCTGCTTAATGCTCCAGATTCATCTTCAACTAAGACTGAAAGTGTGTGCTTCATATTGGTTGCTTAGAAAATTTTAAGTTCTCCAGCCATTTCAGAACAATTTGATTGAAATGCCTTGGTACTTCATCGTGGAGACAATGACCTGCATCATTAATGACAGTTAATTTAAGCCAAGGATGGAGCTTTATTAGTTTTTTTGCCAAAAATATAGGTATCAATTTATCTTTTTTGCCCCAAATCAATAAAATTGGTGGACGATTTTGTAGATTTTGAATCTTAGCAATAATCGATGGTCCTAATGCAGAGTATGTCCTATTACTCATTCCAATACACATCGATCTAAGAGCTTTGGACGCATTTGTTCTTCTTGCAGGAACAGTAACTATTCTTTTCAATTCATTATCATTAGTAATTGAGCGACAGTAGGCGCTTTGTAGAGCGAATGTAATCAATTTCGTCCTTGATATTAAATTTATTAAGGGCTTTAGTGGAAACAAATGAAAAAAAAGTTTGATTATAAAATTTTTAATTTTTTTCAGCCATATTGGAAATGACGGTTTAATTGGATTAATAAAAACCGGTTCTGGGAGAGGTGCTGCAATTACTGTTTTTATTAATTCTGGTCTTTGCGAAAGAATTGTTATTGCTGTTAAAGCTCCCAAAGAATTTCCAATCAAAATAACTTTACCGTTTTTTTTAATGTCTACTATTTCATCAAGAAAAGATGTTACTTGATTGGCCCAAAATTGATTATCTAAAGAGTTGATTGCTCCTTGAAGATTTTGCTCTGATCTACCAAAACCTATTAAATCTATTCCATAAACCCTAAAACCTTTATTGGCGAATACTTCTGCATTATTTCTCCAATGTTCGCTGCTAACTCCAAAACCATGTATTAGAACAATAGGAGGGTCAGATGGATTGCCTATTACTTTGAAGTGAACTCTAAGCTCTTTGTATAACCAATTCTTAGATTCACCCCAATCAGGAGTTCCTTTGAAATGGCTTTCAGTCTTAATATCTGATTGAATTTCATCCAAAACAATTTCCGATTTAGATTTTGAACTTTATTTGTATTAATTTTAAGTTTATTTTACAAATCCACTTATCAGTTTTGATTGTTATCTGAATGTCAGGGCTTTAGGTTTTAATAGAAGATGAGTTAAATTGTCTGAATGGCATCAGAAATTTTTGGAATCGCTGCAGTCTTTTGGGTTTTGATCCCCGTTGGACTCTTAGGAGGAGTTCTTCTTTTGAAACTTCAAGGTGATTAATTTCCACAATCCATAGTTTGCCCATTTAGGCTCGACTCTTGTAATGAATTCAATTATGCAAGTTCTGGTGATTGGTGGCACAGGAACGCTAGGTCGCCAAATAGCCAAAAATGCCATTGATGCTGGGCATAAAGTCCGCTGCATGGTTAGGAAACCAAAATCTGCTTCATTCCTTCAAGAGTGGGGATGTGAACTAACTCGTGGCAATTTAATTAATAAAGAAGATATTGAATATGCACTTGATGGAGTGGATGCTGTTATTGATGCAGCCACAAGTCGACCTGATGATCCACGTAGTGTTTATGAAATAGATTGGGATGGAAAATTAAATTTATATAATGCTTGTCAAGAAAAGAATGTTAAAAGGGTAGTTTTTTTATCCTTGTTAGGAGCTGAAAAATATAGGGATATTCCTTTAATGGACATTAAATATTGCACCGAAGAGTTATTGGTTAATTCCTCTTTGGACTACACCATTTTACAAGGTGTTGCTTTTATGCAAGGTGTAATTGGGCAATTTGCAATTCCAATCCTAAATAACGAACCAGTTTGGATAAGTGGAAATCCTACTGATATTGCTTATATGAATACACAGGATATTGCTCGATTCGCTGTTGCAGCTTTAGATAGGCCTCAAACTATAAAAGGAAGATTTCCAATAGTTGGTCCTAAAGCATGGAGTGCCAAAGAATTGGTCAATCTATGTGAACAGTTCAGCGAGAAAAGAGCGAGGGTGTTAAAAGTTTCCCCCACAGTAATCTCTATTGCTCAATCAGTTGTATCATTTTTCGAGCCAACACTTAATGTTGCCGAGAGGCTTGCTTTTTCTGAAGTAAGTGGAAGTGGAGGGAAATTGGATGCACCTATGGAAGATACTTATAGTGCTTTTGGCTTAAGTCAAACTGATTCAACAACAATGGAAGGTTACATAAAAGAATATTACGGAGTTATTTTGAAAAGACTTAAAGACATAGGAGTTGATCTAGATATTGAAGAGAAAAAGAAATTCCCAATCTGACCCTTTGCAAAACAATAGTTAATATGTACTATTAAGGGAGACTACTTTTTTGCGATGTCTATTAGTCAAATTAAGAACCTTAATAGAAGATTAGAAAATCTATCTAAAGAAGCAACTTCTGAACTGGATAAATTATGTGGTAATGAACTATGGAAAAGTATTGGATTTGAAGCTTTTGATGGTTTAGCTGATTCAGATTTAAGAGCTTCTGCAAATTATTATTATGGACAATTTCAAACTGCTAGAGAGTTACAAGACATTTTTAGTTAAATATACATTTATTGGATAATTTAAGACTTTTTAGAATACAATTGCTTTAGTTAATTAGTGGTACTAAAAAACACATGATTGAAACATCCGGCGTTATTGAGAAAGAACAAGGAAATGGATTCTATCTTGTAACTCTAGAACAGCCAGCCGGACATCAATGCTTATGTAGGGCAGCAGGAAAATTAACAAAGTTTCGAATAAAATTACTTGCAGGAGACAAAGTTCTTGTTGAAATCAGTCCTTATGATCTAACACGTGGTCGCATTACATATAGAGAAAGAAACGTAGGTCCTGGAGGAGGAAGACAAGGTGGTAATAGGCCAGGAGGTCCAAGAAAACGATGAAATAAATAATTAACAACTAATTAATTCATCTAATGCAGATTTATATTCGCTTCTTGCCTTAACTCCTCTCCATTTGTTTTTTAATTCTTTATTTTTAAAAAGGTGGACTGTTGGTGTACCACTGATTTCTGCTTGCTTGGCAATGTCTTGCTCATCTTCAATATCAATTTCAACTCCTACAGCTTTACCTTTTGATTCGTTAAGAACTCTATGAAGTTGAGGCTTAAGTAAGTGACAAGGGCCACAGCTGCTGGACGTATATATTACGAAAAGAGGTTTTTCTGTTTCATGGTATAACTTCCTTAATGCATAACTTCCTTTTTGCCAGATCTTTTCAGAGTCAAAATTTTCTTCGTTACTAATTTCTAAAGTATTTGATGTTTCAGTTTTTGATGGTTCTATCTTATCTCTTTTTATAAGGGTTGCTAAATTGTTAAGTGCTAGCCATCTCTCTGCAGCTAGAGCAGCTTTGCAGCCGCTCCCAGCCGCTGTAACACCTTGGCGCCACTCTGAATCGGCTACGTCTCCTGCCGCGTAAACACCTTCTATAGAAGTTTCAGGTCTACCTGGTTGTGTTAGTAAGTAACCTTTTGAGTCTGTTTCTAACTGATTAATGAACAATGATGTGTTTGGTGTATGTCCAATTGCATAAAAAAGACCTTTAGCAACAATCAGATCTTCCTGATTAGTTTTTATTCTTTTAACCTTTAATTTTTCAAGCCATTCATTCCCTAGAACATCTAAGATTTCTGTCCCCCAATGAATAGTAATGTTTGAGTTTGCTTTTACTCGATCTGCCATAGCGGCAGATGCCTTTAATTTGTTTGATCTTACTAACAAATGAACATGACTCCCGTATTTAGTTAGATATTCAGCCTCTTCGCAAGCAGAGTCTCCTCCTCCAACCACGGCAAGTTCTTCATCTCTGAATTGAGGGGTTGCTCCATCACAAATTGCACAGGCACTAATACCTTTGCTCCAGAAAAATTTCTCGTTTTCAAGCCCTAGTCGATTGGCACTTGCTCCAGTTGAAATAATGACAGAATTTGATTTAATTTCTTGAGTTTTTGTATTTATGGTAAATGGTCTTTTTTTAAGATCAATTGATATGGCATCTTCTTCAACAAGCTTTGTGCCCCATCTGACAGCTTGAGCTTTTATTAAATCCATCAGATCTGGTCCCTGAACTCCATTTGGGAAACCTGGGAAATTCTCAACAAATGTAGTTGTCATTAATTGACCGCCAGGTATGCCTCCTTTTTCAAAACCAGTTATAAGCAATGGTTCTAGATTAGCCCTTGCCGCATAAATAGCGGCAGTATATCCAGCAGGTCCTGAACCTATAATTACTAGATTTTCAACTTTTAATTCTTGTTTCTCGGCTTCCATACAATGCAATATTAAACAGACTTATACCATATAAGAAAAAAACTTGAAATTGTATCTAAACCAAAAGAAATTGGATTATTTTTAAATCTCAAATTTATTTAAAATCAAAATTTAAAATCAAAGTTCTAAAAGTTCATCAGCATCAAATATTTGTTTCTGAAAATCTGGAACTTTAAGAGTTGAGGCTTTAATACCCTCTGGGTAAGTATTTATACAAGTAATCCACTCGCAGAATTCCTGACTAATAGCATAACTATCTTCATATCTTTCTACGTTATCAAGTAAAGCTATTCTGCTTGCAGCCCAACAGCTTGCGATACTGATTCTCTTGTTGAAAGAAGCATTCATAATTAATCCCCAACGAGCACACCATGACATGCCAATGGGCTATTAACTTGTGTTTTTTGGTACAAATTAGCGTTTTGTCTGGAAAACGAAATTATCGCTTAAGATTTTAGCTTTCCTTAATATTTAGGAACAATTATGATTTTGATTTGCTCTACAAGCGATTGACTGATATTTAGTGCTAATTAGAGGTAGAAATTAAATATTTACTCACTTAGTTTTATTACACTGCTTCTGTATGGTTTATTAATAGTTTTTCAACATCATTTATACCTTCTACTGCTGCATTTTTGGCTAATTCGAAATCACCATTAGCCTCATCTTCTAACGCTTTTGCAATCTTGTTTGTTAACTCCTCTTTTTTGCTTTCTATCATTACTATTATTTCATTCTCTATTACTTTTCTGACAGCTTTTGATGGCAGTTTGTCATCTTTCGCTTCAGCAAATGTTCCTTGCACAAGTTCTTGTATGAATAGGCGATGAACTTCACTGCTTCTCAAAAAGCTTTCAGTAGCATTGATAATTCCCTCTACTAGCGCTTCATCAGGCTCTGACTGTTTATTTGCGAGTTTGAATTCCCAGTCAAGATGCTTTCTTTGCCATCCAGACGAATGCAAACTCGGCATAACTGTCTGTGAAAAGGTGTCTACAGACATTTCATAGATTCGTTCTGCTAGACGTTCGCACCACTCTTTACCATGGCTTTGAAGATTTTTTTGCATGGCTGTTCTTGGAACAGCGTGCCCGCCGTGATGACTATGGCATACGCCGTCGGGACATTCGATCGCAGTAAGGCTCATTTTTTCTTGATCGATAACATTTTCTCATTTATTTCATAGCCAAGAAAAACTATTAGGAAAACCTTTCTTAACTAAAAATGGTGGTATTCAAACGTTTCCTCTTCTAATCTTAAGGAGGATAAATTTTTTTACTTTGCTTAGTTTCTTAATTCCCTTCGAATCAGCTTTAGGAGAAACACGCGTTTCAGCTACTCCAGAGACCGTTAAAAAGTTTTTGGACTTAGGTTGTAAAGTATTTTTTGAAAAAGGTGCAGGAGAGGCTGCAGGGTTTTTAGATAATTCGTATCTAGAGGCTGGCGCTGAATTGGTTGAAAAGGAAAATAATGAGGTAAAAAAATTAGTTGATATTGTTCTCTGCGTTCAACCTCCTGAAGAAAAATTCCTTTCACATCTAAAATCTGGCTCTTTCCTTGTGGGCTTATTGGACCCTTATGGGAATAAAAAATTAGCCGAAACATTAAAATCCAAAAAAATTTCTGCAATATCTTTGGAGTTGCTTCCGAGAATTAGCAGAGCTCAATCATCAGATGCATTATCTTCGCAAGCAAATATAGCTGGATATAAATCTGTACTTTTAGCTGCTAGTGCTCTTGATCGATATTTCCCAATGTTAATGACTGCTGCTGGTACTATTCAGCCTTCAAAAGTTGTTGTTTTAGGTGCTGGGGTGGCAGGACTTCAAGCTATTGCAACTGCAAAAAGACTAGGTGCTGTGGTTTATGTGAGTGATATTCGAGAGGCAGTAAAGGAGCAAGTTGAATCATTGGGAGCAAGATTTATTGAGCTTCCAATGATTGATGAAACTCCATCAGAGTCAGGCGGATATGCAAAACAAGTTTCTGATGAATTTCTTAGTGCTCAAAGAAAAGAATTGGCAATTCAATTATCTGAAGCTGACGTGGCAATTTGTACAGCTCAGGTGCCTGGTAAAAAAGCCCCCAAACTTATTGATGAAAATATGTTGGATGATATGCGTCCTGGTTCGGTAGTAGTTGATCTTGCTGTACTTAGTGGTGGTAATTGTGCATGTTCAAAACCAGGAGAAACTATTGTTAGAAAAGGGGTTAAGATTGTGGGTGCTTCTAATCTCCCTTGCTCAATACCTAATCATGCAAGTTCTTTATATTCGAGAAATTTATTGTCTCTTCTTCAGCCAATGTTTAAAGAGGGTAAGTTTTTAATTGATAACGATGATGAGCTTATTGCTGGTTCTTTGATTAGTAAGGATGGAGTAATACTCAAATCAGAGATTATTGAGAATGGAGGAATTAGGTCATGAGTTTTTTTAGTGAAGCTCTTTGGGTGCTTCTCCTCGGAAGCCTTTTGGGATTAGAGCTTATAGGAAAAGTCCCTCCAACTTTGCACACTCCACTAATGAGTGGGGCTAATGCAATTTCAGGCATCACGATGCTTGCAGCTTTAACTTTAATAATAAAATCCGGAGACAATTTACCTTTACTAATAATTGGATCAATATCTCTTGGATTTGCTTTGTTTAATGTGATTGGTGGCTTCCTTGTTACAGACAGGATGCTTGCAATGTTTAGTCGTAAAAAAACTCGTAAATAGGATTATCTCTTATGACTTTTATTGCTCCCGTTAAATTTGCTATTGATCTCCTGGCAGTTTTATTGCTTGCTTTAGGTATCAAAGGCCTTTCAAAAGTTAGATCAGCAAGAGAGGCGAATAGGCTTGCCGCCATTGCAATGATATTGGCTGCTTTTGGAGTATTGCTTAACTCTCAAGGAACCATAGGCATTTCTATTAACTCTTGGATTTGGATAGTTTGTGGAACTTTAATCGGAGGCCTTTTAGGTGCCATAACTGCTAAAAGGGTTCCAATGACTGCGATGCCTGAGATAGTAGCTTTGTTTAACGGTTGTGGAGGGATGTCATCGCTATTGGTGGCACTTGGTGTGGCTTTGTTCCCATCTACAGATGGCTCAGATGGTGTAGTAGGTGAACTTATTAGAAATTTCTCAATAGTCGTTTCACTCTTTGTTGGAGCAATTACATTCTCTGGATCAATTATTGCAATGGCCAAGCTTCAAGGTTGGCTGTCTACACCTTCTTGGACCCAAAGCAAAGCTAGGCATTTCTTCAATATTCTTTGTGCTGTTATTGCTTTGATAGGTGGAATCTATCTTTCAATCGATGGACAAAATGGTCTTTTTCTTATCGTAATTGCTTCATCTTTGCTGGGTATTGGAGTGACTCTTCCTATTGGAGGGGCCGACATGCCTGTTGTTATATCCTTGCTAAATAGCTACTCAGGAGTTGCAGCAGCAGCGGCAGGATTTGTTGTTGGTAGTCAACTTTTGATTGTCGCGGGTGCAATGGTTGGAGCTGCTGGATTAATACTTACTCAAGTGATGTGCGATGGCATGAACAGATCTTTAGTTTCTGTATTATTTGGGGGTGCACTTGGAGCTAGTTCTGTTTCTTCAGGAAGTGGAGGGGGAGAATATACAAATATAACTAGTTGTAGCCCAGAAGAATGTGCACTTACTCTTGAGGCGGCAGAGAGAGTCGTAATTGTTCCTGGTTATGGTCTTGCTGTAGCCCAGGCTCAGCACACACTAAGAGAGGTCACAAGAGTTTTAGAAAACGCCGACATTGAAGTCACATATGCTATTCATCCTGTTGCAGGAAGAATGCCTGGCCATATGAACGTTCTTTTAGCCGAAGCAGACGTTCCTTATGAGCAATTAAAAGAAATGGATGTAATCAATCCTGAATTTCCCGCGACCGATGTTGTATTAGTTTTAGGAGCGAATGATGTGGTTAACCCACAGGCCAAGAATGATCAGACTTCACCTTTGTATGGGATGCCAGTTTTAGATGTTCAAGAAGCTAGAACTGTATTTGTTGTTAAGAGAGGAATGAGTGCTGGATATTCAGGAATAAAAAATGACCTTTTTGATTTGCAAAATACCTCCATGGTCTTTGGAGATGCAAAAAAGGTTCTTGGAGATCTTTTACTGGAATTAAAGGAGCTTGGAGTTGGGAGTAAAGGGTAATTTAAAAAAAGAAGATTTACTTTCAGATTTAGGAATAAGCCCTTTTAAAGAGCGTCTTCCATGGATTGGTCCTGACCTACAGACACTAAGAGATACCTTTGCCTCAGATGAATTGCCTGATGCCTATTCATCTGAAATTCGTATAAAGGTCCCACCTCTCAAAACTAGAAAGGCAGGAGGAGGTTTCTTGGTTGCCTACTTGGATAAGCCATCAAGTGTATCGAGCATTAATGGTTTAGTTCTACTTCTTCATGGCCTTGGTGGTTCTACTCGTAGAAGAGGTCTGACCAGAATGGCAAGTGCTTTGGTGCAATCAAATTTCGCTGTTTTGAAGCTTAATCTGAGAGGCTCAGATCCTTGTAGGGATTTTGTTGATGGTACCTATGCTGCTGAATGTAATAGTGATTTGATTCCTGTATTAAGGCGTGCCAGAGAGATTTCATATCAATTAACTGAAGACTATCAATCTTCAAAAAATATTCCTGTCTTTGGAGCTGGGATCTCTTTGGGTGGAACTATTCTTTTAAATGCTTGCATGTGTGATGAGTCTTTATTAGATGGATTGGTATGTATAAGTAGTCCTTTGGATTTGAATGAATGTAGTTCTTCTATTGAAAGACCAAGAAATTTTATTTATCAAAAATGGTTGTTAAATCGTTTAATTAGGCAAACTTTAGAAGATCCTTTTGGGGTAGAAGAAAGAGAAAAGAATGCATTGTTAATAAATAGAAAGGATAAAGAAAGAAAAATAAATGATATTAGATCTTTTGATAATTTTATAACTGCTCCAAGGTGGGGATATAAAGATGTTGGAGAATATTATGCAAAAGCATCTCCTTTCTTTTCTCTTATAGAAAATAAAAAATCTCTTCCTAAAACATTATTTATTCAATCCAAAGATGATCCTTGGGTCCCTTTTTTAGCTGCTGAAAAACTAATGGAAAAAATGAAATTTTCTAATAATCAAATGGCTAATCAATTTATTTTTACTGAGAAAGGAGGACACAATGGATTTCATGGGGTTAAGGGTTGTTGGGGGGATCAAGTTGTTTCTAAATGGTTGTTATCTTTGAAGACTATCTAATCTAAAACTGTATTTTTGTAATATTTTTTTCTGAATAATCTAAGACTTCTTCTCTGGCCCAGCTGTCAATTTCAAGAATTTCACTGAGGCTTGGATTTAGATTGAGGTCGCATTTATGTTTGTCGCAAATCGCCTCTATTACTTTTGGAATATCGATAAATTTAAACCTTTCTTCTAGAAATAGTTCTACTGCTTTTTCATTAGCGGCATTAAGCACTGCTGGCATTGTTCCCCCTAATTTTCCTGCGCTGTAAGCAAGTTCCATACATGGATATTTTTTAGTATCTGGTTCTTTAAAAGTTAAATTGCCTATTTCAGTAAGCTTTAATCTTGGCCATGGTGTTTTAAGCCGACCAGGCCAACTTAAACAATACAAAATAGGGAGCTTCATGTCTGGCCATCCCAATTGAGCTAAAACTGATGAATCATCCAATTCAACCATCGAGTGAATGATGCTTTGTGGATGGATAATGATTTCGATTTGGTCATATGAAAGACCAAAAAGATAATGAGCTTCAATGACTTCGAGTCCCTTATTCATAAGGGTTGCAGAATCTACAGTTATTTTCTTTCCCATGCTCCAATTAGGATGGCTAGTCGCATCAGCGACAGTTGCTTTCACTAAATCTTCTGCTTTCCAATCTCTAAATGCTCCTCCTGATGCAGTTAATTGTATGGATTTAAATCCTGGAGTAGGCACTCCAGTTGAGAGTCTTGCATTTTCAGCCCATGGCGTTCCTTGGAGGCATTGAAATATCGCTGAGTGTTCAGAATCCGCAGGCAAGAGCCTACTTCCACTTTTTTTTAAAGCAGGAATGACAACTGGTCCTGCTGCAATCAAAGTTTCTTTATTTGCTAGAGCTAGATCCTTCCCCGCTTCAATGGCCGCAAGTGTTGGTAGTAGGCCAGCACAGCCAACTATTCCAGTTACAACAAGATCTGCACTTCCCCAAGCTGCTGCAGTATTAAGTCCTTCAGCTCCCGCCATCAATAAGGGCTTCTTGAATATTTTTGACTCTTCATTGAGAATATTTATTCGCCTAGACAGTTCTGGCAAAAGAGACTCATCGGCTAGAGAAACGACTTCAGGTTGATGAGTTTCAATTTGTTTGATTACTAAATCAAGATTCTTTCCTGCTGTTAGTGCAACAATTTTGAATTGATCAGGAAACTCTTCTGCAATTTGAAGGGTTTGAGTTCCAATAGATCCTGTTGAGCCTAAAACGCTTATGGCTTTCACATTGTGAAGTCAAGTATGACCAGTCTCCCATTTAAAGGTATAACCCAGTTATATATTTACCAGTTTCTTCTGGATTTTAATAGAGATTTATTATGCAAGAAAGGGAACAATGGAGATCAGGGCTGGGATTCGCGCTCGCCGCAGCTGGTAGTGCTGTAGGTCTTGGAAATCTTTGGGGCTTTGCTTATAGGTCATCTCAAGGCGGGGGACTTGCTTTTCTTATCCTTTATGTATTGGTTGTTTTAGTTGTTTGCCTGCCTGTCTTGGTTGCAGAGATGGTCTTGGGGAGAAGCACTGCAAGTAGTCCTTTTCTTGCTCCAATCAAAGCTGCTGGAGAGAATTGGAAGCCTCTAGGTTGGTTATTTGCAATAGCTTCTTGTGGAATTCTTTCTTATTACGCAGTGATAATGGGATGGACAATTGATACTTTCTTCCATTCCTTATTTATAGGCCTACCCTCAGATATGACTGAGGCGGGGGAATTTTTTGGTAAAATTAGTAGTGGTAATAGTGTATTTATAGGTCAAATAATCAGCTTATTGTTAACTGCTTTTGTTGTTGTTGCAGGCGTTCGTGGAGGTATTGAAAAACTAACAAAATGGGCAATGCCATTTTTATTTGGACTCCTTTTGTTATTAGCTATTTGGGCTGCAACTTTATCTGGGGCATGGGAAGGATATACATCATTTTTACTTAAATGGGATTCTTCTCAACTTTTTGATAAAAACACAATAAGTAATGCATTTAAACAAGCTTTCTTTTCTTTAAGTTTGGGTATTGGAATTATGGTTGCCTATTCTTCATATCTAAACCGTAAAAATCATCTTCCTAAAGAAGCTTTGAGAGTTGCAACTTTGGATACTGCTGTTGGTTTACTTGCCGGGCTGATTACATTCCCAGTCGTTATGAGTTTTGGTTTGAAAGATGTTATCAGTGAATCAACTGTTGGGACTTTATTTATTGCTCTTCCAACTGGATTTGCAAATCTTGGAGTGTTTGGGAGGTTGATTGCTGCTGTTTTCTTCGGATTGGCTTTTATAGCTGCTATTACTTCGTCTATTTCATTAATGGAGGTACCAGTATCTTCTTTAATGGACAGGCTGAATTGGAGTAGGAAGAAGGCCGTTTGGACTTCAACATTATTGATCTTCTTGATTGGAATACCGTCTGCTATTTCTACAGACTTTTTAGGCAAGTCCGATGCTATCTGTAATACACTCTTGATATTAGGTGGTCTTCTGATTTCAATTCTTTTGGGTTGGATTGTTCCAAATCGTTATGATGAGGATCTTGCAAATTCTAATGCTAATTTAAGAGTTAGAAGGTATCTAAAGTTTATGCTGCGCTGGGTGTCTCCACCAGTTATTGCTATCGGACTTTATTTAACAGTCTTATCTACATTAGAAACATTTGCTTAATCTGAATGTTGTTTCCATTCTGTAACCCCTTTAGGTTTATCAATTAAATCAATTCCAATATTTTTTAAATCAGCTCTTATTTTATCAGCGAGTAAAAAGTCTTTATTAGCTTTTGCTATAGATCTATTCTTGATAAGCTCTTCAATTTTATTAGTGTCAGGTTCAGTATTGTTTTTTGGTTTTTCTTGATTTAAATTTACTTTTAAGCCCAGAACTCCTGCTAACTCAGTGAGTAGTTCCCATTTATTAAAAACTTGATTTAAAATATCTTCGTCAACTTCATTGATATCTTTCCCTCTTAATAAAATTAGGCACTTTTTAATAGGTTGAGACAATTCAAAAAGTATAGATAAAGCTCCAGATGTATTTAGATCGTCATCCATATAGTTTTCAAAGTCTGATAATAATTTACATGAGTATTTATCAAGTTTACTGTTGGCAGATCTTTTTATCGGTTTACCTAGGTTGATTTCGTTTTTAGCTTGATCTTTAATTTTATAAATATAACCAAAAGACAGGCAATTATTTAATCTTTCCCAGCCTTTTGAAGAAGCTTTTAGCGCTTCTTCAGTAAAATCTAGGGGCTTCCGGTAATTAGTTTGTAAGACAAAAAATCTCAAAGTCATAGGTGAAATACCTTCATCTAATAAAGACCTAATGGTTGTAAAATTCCCTAGCGATTTACTCATTTTTTCACCCCTCACATTAACCATTCCATTGTGAAGCCAGTATTTTGCTAACTCTTTCCCATTACAGGTTTCAGATTGAGCTATTTCATTCTCATGATGAGGAAATATCAAGTCTGATCCACCAAGGTGAATATCAATACTTTCTCCTAATTCTTGTTTAACCATTGCTGAACACTCAATATGCCAACCTGGTCTGCCATTGCCCCAAGGCGAAGAGTAGCTAACCTCACCTGATTTGGACTTTTTCCAGAGAGCAAAATCAAGCGAGTTCTTTTTACTTTCTTTTTGATTTGTTTTTAATCTCCCTGCTGCATTATCTATTTGATTCTCAACTTCTCTTCCACTAAGTTTCCCATAATTTTTATGTTTATCTACTGAAAAATAAACATCACCATTTGATGAGTAAGCTACTTTTTTTTGTTCTAATTCTTGTATGAAATTAATAATTTGATGGAGGCATTTTGTTGCTCTTGGCATACTACTTGGTCTAAGAATGCAAAGAGTATCCATATCTTTGTGAAATTCATCAATATTTCTTTCACTTAATTCATCAGTAGAACATCCTTCTTTATTTGCCCGATTAATAATTTTGTCATCAATATCAGTGAAGTTTTGTACAAATTTAACTTCAAATCCTTTCCAAATTAAAAACCGTCTTAATACATCCCAATTAAGATAACTTCTTGCATGACCAAGATGACAAAGATCATAAACAGTTACACCACAACAATATATTTTAACTTGATTAGGATTTATAGAAATAAAATCCTCTTTCTTTTTGGATAAGGTGTTTGTGAATTTTAGGGACAATTTCTTAGATAAAAATGTGAGAAATTATTGAATTTATCAGCAACTATTTTGCCTCCATCCAATTTACTCCAACGCCAGTTTCAACGATAAGAGGAACACTAAGTTTTATAGCATTTTCCATAGTGTTTTGGACAAGAAGTTTTGTTTCCTCCAAATCTTTAGGATCAACTTCTAGCACGAGTTCATCATGCACTTGAAGTAGAATTTTCGCTGCCAACCCAGTCTTTCTTAAAGCTGAATGTAATTGAATCATTGCTAGCTTAATGATGTCTGCACTTGTGCCTTGAATAGGTGCGTTTGCTGCGGCTCTTAATTGTTGTGCTTCCATACCTGCTCTTCTGGCCGTAGTTAAATCAATTTCATTTGGTGGAGTTCCCAGAAGTCTTCCAAGCCCATTTTTATTGAAATGAAAATATCGTCTTCTCCCTAGCAATGTTTCAACAAACCCTTGGCTTAGGGCAAGTCTTTCTTGATATTCTAAAAATTTAAAAACGGCTGGATAACGTTCTTTGAATTTACTTAAAAAATATTTTGCTTCTATTAATGAAACGCCCGTTGATCTTGCAAACCTTTGAGCCCCCATACCATAAATAACCCCAAAATTTATTGTTTTTCCTATTCTTCTTTCATCGGCGTCAATGGCATCTTTTTCAAATAAAAGTTTTGCTGTTAAAGAGTGGACATCTTCATTTTTTAAATAAGCATTTTTTAGTACTTCTTCACCTGAAAGATGTGTAAGTATACGAAGTTCAATTTGT
Organism: Prochlorococcus marinus XMU1408; assembly: GCF_003208055.1. Lineage (NCBI taxonomy): Bacteria > Bacillati > Cyanobacteriota > Cyanophyceae > Synechococcales > Prochlorococcaceae > Prochlorococcus > Prochlorococcus marinus. The sequence goes on along the minus strand of NZ_QJUE01000005.1, from coordinate 36,084 downwards.
GAATAGTCTGCGCTTAAAAGTTTCCAATCTTTTTGCGGAAGAAAAGCTTTTCTTATTCGTCTACTAAATTCAGTTCTGACAGGGATGTTTTGGAGATTTGGATTGCTACTACTTAATCTTCCAGTAGCTGTTACGGCTTGATTGAAATCTGTATGTACTCTTCCCGTTTCTTTTTCAATAAGCTGAGGCAAAGCATCTACATAAGTATTAAGTAACTTGCTTATAGTGCGATGTTCAATGATCATTTTTACTATCGTATGGTCTGATTCCAGCTTTTCCAATACACCTGCATCTGTACTCCATCCTGTTTTTGTTTTTCTTGATTTTTTCCTATCTAAATCAAGTTTCTCAAAAAGTAATTCACCTAATTGTTTAGGTGATGAAAGGTTAAACTCACTTCCTGCAACCTTATAAACTTCTTGCTCGATAGTATTTAATGTTTTTGTTAATTCTAAAGATAAATCTTTTAAATAAGGTGTATCAATAATGATGCCTGTGGATTCAATTTCCGCTAAAACCTGCTCAAGTGGTTGTTCAACTTCTTTGAGTAAGTTTATTAATTTTGTACTTGTTTCTTTTAATCTATTAATATAAATAATTGCTAATTTTCTTGTTAAATAAACGTCCATCCCGCAGTACATGCTTGCAGACTTAATGTCCACATAAGAGAAGTCTTCACCTTTTTTGACAACATCAGAAAAACTTTTGGGCTTAAATCCAAATTCTCTATAAGCAATTTCATCTAAACTATGTTTAAGAGTTGCATCACATATATAATCTGCAAGCAAAGTATCAATTACGACGCCATTTAATATAATTCCATGTCTTAGCAAAATTAGTCTGTCGTATTTAGCATTCTGTAGGGTTTTAGGATTTTCATTGCTAGAGAACCAATCCTTAAGTGCATAGATAACGTCTTCAATCTTTAATTGATTTACTTGATTAATTTCTATTAAATTATCTTCTTTGTTTTGATGTCCTATTGGTATATAAACTATATCTTTTAATGATTCACCAAAACAAAATCCTAAGCCAACAAGTTCAGCTTTAAAAGGATTCAAATTGGTTGTTTCGGTATCAATGGCTATTGGCTTTGTCGTATCAGTATGTTTCATTATTTGTGCAACAAAATTATTAAGTTCTTCCAGATTGTCTATAATCTTGGGCTCTATGAGAGGAATCTCTTTTGTTTCATTAAGCCTATTTAGTTCAATATTCTTACTCTTATTATTAACGATCTTACTTTCTTTTAATGAGTGATTATGGCCTTGCTCTGATAATCCTTCTTTAGAAAATAGAGCTTTAAAAGTTGAAACTTGTTTTAATAAACTATATAACTCAAGTTTTTCAAGGCTTTCAGTTAGTTTTGATTCGTTAATACCTTCTAATTTATGTTCTATTTTTGGACTTATAGGAATTTTAATTAATATTTCTGCAAGTTTTCTTGAGAGATATGCATTATCTTTGTCTGCTTTTAGCTTTAATCTTACGGCTCCTTTTATGGCGCCTCGTTTAGCTTTTTCTCCTTCTTTCTCTAGCTCTTGGAGTGATTTATAGACTCCATCAAGATCATTGTTTTCGTTTAAAAGATTTATAGCCGTTTTTGGACCAACTCCTTTTACTCCTGGAATATTATCTGAGCTATCACCAGTTAAAGCTTTCAGGTCAATAACCTTGTTTGGATTGACTCCAAGTTTCTCCCTTACGCCTTCTTCCTTAATAAGTTTAGGATTTCCGCTTTTTGCGTAGGGACCACCTCCCATGTACAAGACTGCTATGTCTCTTGCATCATCCACTAATTGGAATAAGTCTCTATCTCCAGAAAGAATTCTGACACTCCATCCTTTTTCAGCGGCATTGTTGGCGAGTGTTCCTAAGACATCATCCGCCTCATAGCCTGGAGCTTTGCAGATTGAGAGATTAAGGTTTTCTTTGAGAATCTCTTCAAGCTTGTCTAAATCTTGAAAAAATATATCTGGTGCGACATCTCGATTCGCTTTGTAGTTTGGATCTTCTTTGTGGCGAAATGTTGGCTCAGCGGTATCAAAAGCAATTGTTATCCCTTTTGGTTTGAGAGATTTGCAATTATCTAGAAGGCTTTTTAGAAAACCATAGGTAACACTCGTAGGAAAACCATCTTTTGTGGTAAGGCCTCCTTCCCCCCCTTTGCTAAAAGCATAAAAACTTCTAAAAGCTAATGAGTGGCCATCTATTAATAATAAAGTTGGTTTTTTTATTTCTTTCATGAAATATTCATAGTGAGTCTCATTTATTAACTTTTTGTTTTTTTAGCCCAAGGAGGAAGATCAATAAAAACTTTTTCTCCTGGTTTTAATCCTGATATTATGGCAGTTTTGCTACCACTACTTGTTCCTAACTCAACTTTTTTAAATGTTGGTTGATTGTTTTTTCCAACTATCAGCACCCCAGCTTCTCCGCCTTCCGTGACAATTGCTACTGTTGGAATAAGCGTACTAATTTTGGTTGCTCCTGTTTCAAAGTTGATATCAGAAGTCATTCCTAAGCGTAAATCTTCAGGCCTATTGCTTAACAACAACGTAACTTCAAATGAAGTTACGTTGTTGTTTTTGATTGCACTTGGAGAGACTTTGGAAACAAATGCTTCAAAACGTTTATCAGGAAAAGCATCTACTCTAATTGTTGCTTCTTGACCAGTTTTTATTCTTCCAATATCACTTTCAGGAACTTTCGCCACTATTTCTAGACCTTGAGAAAGCTTAACTATTGACGAGCTTGTTGCTCCTCCTTCTCGAGATGAAGAGGCTGAAGTGGTTGGAGTTACAAATGCACCAGGAACGGCGTATCTGCTTGTTACCACTCCTCTGAATGGTGCCCTTATGTTGGTTTCATTCTCTTCGATTTCTATTTGTTTAAATTTAGCTTCACTTCTTAAAAACCTATTTTTATATTCTTCATATTCTTCTGCACTGATAGCTCCTTCATTAAAAAGTATCTTTCTTCTTAGGTAGCTAGCTTTCTGAGTCTCATAATTAGCTCTAAGTTCGTCAATTCTAAATTCCAAGTCTCCAAAATCCATTTTTGCAATTAAATCTCCTTTCATAACTTGGTCTCCTTCCTCTACAAAAATCTCATCAAGTATTCCTTGTCTTTTTGGGCTTACATTTACACTTTTATTTGCTTTTAATTCACCGCTTGCTGTGATTAAACCGGGCAAGCTTCCATTCTCAGCCGAAACTGTAAATGCAGTTAAGTCTTTGTTTGAATCATCCTCTTTTGAAAGTTTAAAAGAGATCCCACCAATAGTTAAAACTGAAAGAGCGACGAAGCCTAAAACTTTTTTCTTTTTTAAATTTTTCCAAATCATTTTGCGAAAATCAATTTCTTAGGTGTTTTTTTAAAGGTTTAATTTTTTTTTAAAGGTCAAAAAACTTTCCTTTGGAGATTTATAACTATATTTTCGCTGTTAATGGGCACTATTGGGTCTAATTTGGTCAAATTCATCAACTGGGGTCCTTGCAAGATCCATTTAAATGTTAAAAGCCGGAATTGTCGGACTACCTAATGTGGGCAAATCGACTTTGTTCAATGCTCTTGTTGCAAATGCACAGGCTCAAGCAGCGAACTTTCCTTTTTGCACGATTGAACCCAATGTAGGCTCTGTTTCAGTTCCTGACCAACGGTTGAATTTACTTGGTGAACTTAGTAATAGCAAGCAAATTATTCCAACTAGAATTGAGTTTGTTGATATTGCTGGTCTTGTAAAAGGAGCAAGTAAGGGAGAGGGACTTGGAAACAAATTCTTAGCAAATATAAGAGAGGTAGATGCAATAGTTCATGTGATTAGATGTTTCAAAGATGATGATGTCGTACATGTATCGGGATCAGTTGATCCTTCAAGAGATATAGAGATAATAAATTTAGAATTAGCTTTGTCTGACTTGAATCAGATAGAAAAGCGAAGAACAAGATTAAAGAAACAATTAAGCACTAATAAAGAAGCAAAGTTAGAGAATGATGTATTAGAAAAGATAAGTTTAGCCTTGGAAAATGAAAATGCTGTTAGGAGTTTGTCATTAACTGATGAAGAAAAAAAATTAATTAAACCATTAGGATTATTAACTGAAAAACCAATTATTTATGCAACTAATTTAGGAGAAGATGAACTGTCTAAGGGTAACAATTTCTCAGAAGAGGTAAATAACCTTGCATCTAAAGAAAGTTCTGAATGTGTAAAAATTTCAGCCCAAGTTGAAGCAGAGTTAATTGAGTTAGGTGAGGAAGAAAGAGATGATTATCTAAAAGGACTAGGTGTTGAAGAGGGGGGTCTAATTAGTCTTATTAAAGCTACATATAGATTACTTGGGTTAAGCACATATTTCACGACAGGAGAAAAAGAAACGAAAGCTTGGACTATTTGTGATGGGATGACAGCTCCTCAGGCGGCTGGGGTGATCCATACGGATTTTGAGAAGGGATTTATTCGAGCTCAAACGATTTCATATAAAAAGCTTTTAGAGGCTGGATCTTTATCTGAGGCCCGAAATAAAGGTTGGCTACGAAGTGAGGGGAAAGAGTATGTAGTGAATGAGGGAGATGTTATGGAGTTTTTATTCAACGTATAGCAGTCCAGTCATAGCAGGGGCTCTCAAAGGTTAGAACTACCTCTATTCTAACTTTGTTCTAACTTTTAGTTTATCTTTAGCTTGATGGTATGGATTTTCTTTGTATGGATAGCGATCTGAGACGATCTATTTCCTTTTATAGCTAAAATCGCCCTCTAAGTATCCAACGGGTGGGGCAATATTTTTAAACTTAGAGCATTTTTTAATTAAGTTATTAAAGTCCTCAAATCTAGTTGAAGTTGTTGATATTAATTCAAGCAAATACTTAACAGGTATTCTTGTTAACCAAATAATTGGAACAGGTGAAGGTGGATATGTATTTAGAAGAATTCTCATTTCATTATCCCAATAGTAATTATAAAGAAGGAAATCCCTGATGATTATGCAATTAGCTTTCTCAATAGGAATTCCTTTTTTTATTAAATACTCTTTGTGTTTGATTGTATTTGGGATTGGTGTTTCTAAATGCTTAGCCAGTCCATAAAACGCTTCGCCTTTTAAACCTTCAAATCCTCCCTCTGCTTCAATGGCAGATACTTTTCTCCAACCAATCTCATAGAAATTATTCACTGAAGCTTCAACGCCAAACACAGAAATTAATTTTCCGTCCTTCTTCTCGTAAGGAAGCACGGGAAGAAATGCAAAAATAATCAATAATGTTGGAATAATTTTTACTGAGTCAAGTTCCCAGCTCCACCATTTGAATTTGAATTTAGAAAAGATAGAATTTTTTTTCTTATTCATTTTCAACCTCTTTAACTTCCAAGGATTCAAGGATTTCTTCAATCTTCTCTGGCAGCATTTCAGTGAAATAACAATTTAATCCTGTTGTCTTTACTCGTTCTTGTATGAATTTTCCAATGGTTCCTAAATAAGAAATATTCCCAACGGCAATGATCAAAATTGATTCTTCAGGAGGATTTTTATTTTCAATCCTAAGAGGTATAACAACATTTTCTCTGCACCATTGAAGAGAGAGATGATTATCAATTAATGATCTGATTTCCTGTTTGGCATACATTCTATTTTTTAATCAAGCTATTTTCCTATTACTAGTCTGATTGAATATTTCTAGATAACACTAGATTATCTAGTTTTATGTATGAGTTTTATAGGCTCGTCTGTCTGTCTAACTTTGTCTAACTTTTTCGTGTTTATGTCTAACTCTGATTTTTGCTTGTAATCAACTGGTATAACTGGACGTGATGGAGTTTTTATTCAACGTATAGCAGGTCAGTCATACCAAGGGTTCTCAGCGTTCTCGATAGGCTCCTATTCTAACTTTGATCTAACTTTTGGATATCGAACGAGACCGAATTTAATAAGAGAAAAGAAGGAACATAACCTTTAAAAAGTGTTTTAGGACGGTGTAGAACTGAATTGACGGGGTAAAGCGTTAATTCAAAGGACCTCATGCAAACCTTTAGAACTATTTGTAGATAATTAAGAAGTCTCTATTTTTCTGGTAAATTACAACTTTAATTTTATTAAAATCACAAGACATGAAAGGTTTTGGGAATAAACAAACTAATAGAAAGAAAGGAAATAGTTCGAGTCTTCAAAAAGAAATTAATAAGATTACTAAATCTTCTAATGAGCAGTTAATTAAAAAAGCACTAAAATATCATTCTGAAGGCGACTTTTTAAATGCCGAAAGACAATATAAATTATGCTTAAAACAAGAGTCTAATGATCCTAGAGTCCTATCTAATTATGGTTTGATATGCAAAGAAGCTGGTAGATTTGAAGAAGCGATAAAACTATGGAAAAAATCAATTGAATTGTATCCAGAAAATCCAACACCATATTATAATCTTTCTAATTTATTAATAGATATTCAAAGATTTAAAGAAGCAGAAGTATTTATTAAAGAAGTTATCAATATTAAACCTGATGACTATAAAATGCATTATAATTTAGGAATAACATTAAGAAATAATAGTAAAGGAAAAGAAGCAATATCATCTTTTCAAAATTCAATTAAACTTAAACCAGACTTTACAGAAGCTCTTTCAAATCTTTCTGCAACTTATCTGGAAATTGGTAATATAAAAGATGCAAAAGTATCAATTAAAAAAGCTATTGAATTTGAGCCTAAAGAACCAACATTATATTTGAATTTGAGTAAAATTTTACAAGAAAATAGTGAATTAAAAGATGCAGAAAAATATATTAAAATTGCAATCAATCTTAATCCAAAACTTGCAGAGGCTCATTCTAATCTGGCGACAATATTGATAGAGCTAGGTAATTTAAAAGAGGCAGAATTATCTAGTCGTAAGGCAATTGAATTAAATCCTGATTTCGCTCCGGCTTACTCAAATATGGCAACTATCATGAGAGATATTGGTAACTTAAAGGAGGCAGAATTATATATTCGAAAAGCTATTGACATAAATCCTAATTACGCAAAAGCTTACTATATTCATTCACTACTTAGATCTTCTAAAAATGATAAAAAATGGCAACATAACCTTTTCTCTAAAAATATATTAAATAATCAATCAGAAAGAAATAAAATTGATATCTACTTTGCAAGATCAAATATTCATCATATGGAAATAAATTACAAATTAAGCTCCAAGAATCTTATATTAGCTAATAATTTAAAATTAAATATTGAGCCATCTAACTCTAAGATTTTAATAAATAAATCCAAGGAATTACTCATTGAAAGTGAAAAGATTGAAATAAATCAAAATGATAATTTAAACTCTTGCATAAGTATTTTTATTGTAGGGATGCCAAGAAGTGGATCAACACTTCTTGAATCAATTCTTAGTATGAACAATAATGTTAAAGATTTGGGCGAAATTAACATCCTTGAAGAATCATTTGAAGAGAGTAAAAGAATTGATCAAGGATTAAATTTCTATGAATTATATAGAACTAAAACAAATAAATATAATGCTAAATGTAATATCACAACCAATAAATGGTTATACAACTATCAATATGCTGGGATTATTAGCAAGGGGATAATTAATCCTAAAATAATTCACTGTTTTCGTAATCCTCTAGATAATATTCTCTCTATTTACCGTGCACATTTTGCAGGTAATGAATATTCTTCTTCATTGGTTGATTGTGCAAAAGTTTATTTAGATCAAGAGGAAGTAATGATAGAATATAAGAATAGATTTCGTTCGAAAATATATGATTTGAATTATGATTTATTAGTCACTAATCCTCATAAAGAAATTAAATCTTTGATCTCTTGGTTGGGTTGGGAATGGAACGAGTCATATCTATCACCTCATCTCAATCAACGCTCAATTTCCACGGCAAGTAGTGTTCAAGCACGATCACCTATTAATTCAAAATCTATAGGTGGATGGAAAAACTATAAAGAGATGCTCCAACCTGCTATGGAAATCCTATCTAAGGCTGATGGCTATCAAGAATTAACTTTTTAACTCACTGGCAAAGCAAGACTAAACGACTTTCCAAACTCGTCATTAATATAGCTTTCTATTTTAAATTTACTAATTAAATTGATCATTTCGTTATTTAAATAACTATCTGTTAAACCAGAGATTTCATATACGGGGTCTATGAAATTGAATTTTTTTGATATTTTTAGATCAGCCATTTTCAAGCAATGCCATTAGATCTATTAAATATATAATTATCCATAATAAACTTCATCTAGGTGTTTAGCTATTGTCTCAGTTGTTTTGCTGATTGAAAAGTTAGGACATGAGTGCCCATACTCCCTAATTAGTCCATATGAATATTTATCTAAAAGGTTTAGATTATATTTTTTCATAATAATTAATTTAGTATCTTTTACTTTATAAATATTAGATCTATGTACTCCTAATCCACCATCGAATAACTGATTATTTGGTAGTAAAATAAAAATATGATCACATTGATTTGAAGTTTTTAATATCTTAAATCCGATCTTTACTTCATTAATAAATCTTGAATTCCATTGTAAAAAAAATAAACAAGCAAATATACCACAAGGTCCTGAATTAATAGCATGCGAGCCAAATCCATTAAATCCATAAAGACAATTAATAGATTTTGAGATTTTATTTAGTTTCAGAATTAAACCCTCATTTATTATAATATTTTTCTTTTTATACTTGGAAAGTTTTTGATTTTCTAATTCATGTATGGCTCTAATATCACTTTTTTCAAAGGCTTGAGAAGATAAATATTTTGCTTCATTTTCTAAAGCATTTGCCAAATGATAACGAATGTGATTCGGCATAAAGTCATCAGCTAAAGCTAAACGAAAACTATATGAGGCATCTTTATATTTACCTTCTAAATTATATAAAATCCCTAGATTGTAATGTGCAGCAGAGAAATTAGGCTTTAAATCTATGGTCTTTTGAAAAGATAATTTTGCTTCTTTTGATTTTTCAAGTTTCCTCAATATGACTCCCAGATTATAATGCGCATCTGCTAAATCAGGTTTGTGTTCTATCGCTTTTCTAAAAGATAATTCTGCTTTTTCTAATTTATCTAGATCAATTAATAATACTCCTAGATTGGAATGTGCTTCTGCAAAAGTAGGATTCAGTTCAATTGCTTTGAGGTATGATTTTATTGCTTCTTCATGCTTTTTAACTTCTCTAAATATATTTCCTAGATTTACATAAGCATTGGCGAAAGTAGGATTCAGTTCAATTGCTTTGAGGCATGAAATTTCTGCTTGTTCTAATTTGCCTTGTGTTTTAAATATTACTCCCAGATTTGCATGAGTATTAGCGAAAGTAGGATTTAGTTCAATTGCTTTGAGGTATGAAATTTCTGCTTCTTTTAATTTGCCAAGTATCTGTAAAACGCTTCCATAATAAAAAAAAATCCTATGATCATTTAAACCTTCACTAATCAAATCTTGATAATACTTTTCTGCATCAGTAACAGTAATATTTCCTTCTAAAAGGTCTTTATAAGTTTGGGTGATTAATTGCTCTTTAGACAGTTTTTTGGCTGTTTTGGTAGACAGATACGTTTTTATTTCTTTCTGAGCAATCGGTATTGGAATAGTGATTGTCTCAGTGCAAGGAATATCTATTTGATTACCTTTAGGCGAAACTTCTTCCATGCCTATATATATAGTCTATTTTTAATAAATTATATATATAATATAGATCGTGTAGGTCTAAGCGCAACCAGTCTACTTGGTCTTCATGAATATCTCCACAGCTATGTCATCGGCAAATGAAAGCTTGTAATCAATTGGTATGACTGGACGTTATGGGGTTTTTATCCAACGTCTAGAAGTTTAGTTATACCAAGGATTCTCAAGGATTAGACAAAACGCTTGTCTAACCTTTTTTTTTATAACTTTTTGAGACGGGAAAGTTTTTTTTTGAGACAGGGAGTCTCAATAATTAAATATCTAGGTAGCAAAACAATAATGATTATCGTTTTCATGTCCAGTGTATATTTCTATACATTGATTTGTGTGCTGTATGGGCAGCAATACGTGGCTGATTTCAGGATCGCCAGGCTGTGGTAAAACGAATTGGATTCTTAATAATCTCAAGTCACGCAAAGGTCGTTGTGGCTTTTTGCGTCTATCTGGTTACGGAGATATTGATCTACAGCAAGTAGCTTCTACAGATATTGACTATGCCTTTCTTAAAGATCAAATTCCTCAATTAATAGATTTATCAAGGTCCAGTGCAGACTCTATTTCGCATCAAGATGATTCTTTTATATTGATTGAGCTTCCTCAGTTTCGAATTCCTAAAGAGCTTGGTTTGGCTGGAATTGATCCGCGCGTAATCAAACAACTTGCAACTTTAAACCTCGAACCAGATAAATACCTTCATTTTGGACGTGATAGGGAATTACCCATTAATGACACATTAAATTTCAATCAAATTGAATCATGCAGGTTCAAGCTTCATCGGAATGTTTGGGATCCACCTAGTCTTAATACCTTTTGGTTCGAGCTGGTAAATGGTGCTTATGGAGATGTTTATAGAGCTAAAGCCTTGATGAATATCCCCGATGGTAGATCTATGTTCTTTAACTGGATTGTTAGCCAAAAAGGTTCGCAATTTTTACCTCTTAATACTGTCTCACCTCCTAGTGGTAGACCTACAACAATATCTGAACTTGTTGTTCAAGGGAAAAATCTTGACCCCGTAGGAATTGAATCAACTATTCAGCTTTGTCTCTTGAATGATTCAGTTTTGGAGCTTCATCAAGCCCCTCTTAGAGATACACAAATGCAGCCAAGTTATTCAACTTGACGATATGAATCACGCAGTAATTTCTTGTTTACATGCCAATCTTTCAGCAGTGGAAGCTGTGCTAGCTGATATTGATCGGCAAGGAATTGAGACCATTACATGTCTTGGCGATCTTGTTGGCTATGGTCCTCAGCCAAATGAAGTTGTTGAGCTTATTAGAGATAGGAAGATAGAAACCTGTCAGGGTTGCTGGGATGAAGACATAATTGATGGTCTTGATGCTTGTGATTGCAGCTATCCATCTCAGCTTGCAGAAAGGCGAGGACATATGGCTCATCAATGGACAACGGAGAAGTTGACTGATGAAAACAAAGAATTTCTAGCTAGTCTCCCAACCTCGATTAGAAGAGGTAGATCGTTATTCGTACATGGAAGTCCCAACAGTCAGCATGAGTATCTGCTTCCAGATATGGATGCATTCGCAGCATTAGAACGAGTTGAGATGAGTGGAGCCGATACTTTGTTTTGCGGTCATACTCATCTCCCATATGTACGTGAATTAGGGAATGGATCAATTCGCGTAAATATTAAAAATGCTTCCGATCGTGAAAGAGAAGATACAAAAATGACTTTACCTTTTAGAAGAATTGTAAATGCTGGATCTGTCGGAGAACCTCGTCATGGAGGAGTAAATGCTACCTATGTTATTCATGACGATATAAAGAATGATATTGAGATTAGAGAAGTTGCTTACGACATTGATCGAACATGTGAGGCAATTATTGAGGCTGGTCTACCCCATGTGTTTGCATGGCGTTTGAGCAACGGTTTTGAATTTGCTGAACTGGCTGAAGATGCTAGCCATGTGTGCGAACGATGATTGAACGTTGGGCACTTTTAAGTGGTCTTATGGGTGATCTTGAGACTTATGAATTGATTCAAAAAGATTTAAAAAATACTCGCGGAGATATAACTCTTTTTGTTTTGGGAGACGTTGTAGGACCAGATAAGAATTGTGATGCACTTTTAAATAGATTAGTAAATCCTCATCGTGGTGATTTGAAACCTCACTGTATCTATGGCTGGTGGGAGGAACAATTATTGGCAGAATCAGGTTACCGTGGGGAGAGAAAGGCAGATGCGTTACGACTCAATAAAGGAGACGATGCTGTCAATGCTCTTATGAATGCTGTAGATCCATATTATTTGGGATGGATATCATCACTACAATTTGGATTTGTAGAACTTGATTGTGGTTTGATTCACGGAAGCTCAAAAGATGTAGGAGACATTCTGACAATGCAAACACCTCCACTTACTCTTCTTGATCGAATTACCCGCCTTAATGTGAATAGATTATTCACAGCTAGAAGTAAACAGCAATTTCATCTTGAGTTGACTGATGCTGTAGTTGACTCAAAAGTAAAAGATTTAAATGGAAAACGAAACCAGGAACATACTCTTCCTAAACGTGCAGTGATAGGAATTGGAGCAGGAGCTAATTACACTCTTTATGACGTTGGCAGTGATAAAACTCACTTCTTAACGGTGGGTGATGTCACTAAATCCAGAGGGCGAGGGTTCGCGTAACCATTCTTTCCGAAAGAATTTTAATGATAGTTCAGTTCAAAGACTTATTGGAATATCAAGATGGCTCGTCTGGCTGTCTAACTTTGTCTAACTTTTTCGTGTTTATGTCTAACTCTGATTTTTGCTTGTAATCAACTGGTATAACTGGACGTGATGGAGTTTTTATTCAACGTATAGTAGGCTTGTTATACCAATGGTTCTCAAATATCATGTTAGAACAAATTCTAACTTTTATTCTAATATTTAGGTGTTCTTGGGATATATTGACTATGATTTTGAGACGAGTGAGACTGTATTCAATAAGGATTGGCGCGAAAAATAAGTATCGTGGGTTTATATCTATCACCATTCGCCATTCAAGCAACCCCACTGCTCAGCATATGATCCAGAGTCAGCAATACATGTTTTTTTACCTGTTTCAAAGTTATAAGAGTATGAGGGATGCTTCCACTCGTTCTCGGATATAAGTTTTATTTCTCCTGTCGTCGGACAGACAATACTTGTACCTGATATTTTTCTATTATTTCCTAAATAGAAGCCGGCAATATTCTTTTTCTTTGATTTATAGCCTTGAATTTCAGGAACAATGATAGTGCCTGTTCCCGCATCAGCTATCTTTACAGCACATGATTTTGCCATGGTTGCAATTGTATTCCTAGCGGCTGCCGATTTTGCTTTTTCAGATATGCCTTCGAATTTAGGAAGGGCAAGCATTGAGAGGAAAGCAAGGATAGCTGTTACAACTAAAGAATTTGCAAAACACCCCTGAGCCTTATTCGTATTACGGACGATACGAGTATTCCTTTTGAGTTTTTCTAGTGGGATACTTTTTATAAGTTTTCGTTGTTTAGAAAACAGAAGATAATTCTCTCCCACAATTCCACTTTGAAAAGGAGCAGCCTCTTTTGAGGATTCAATCTTACCTTCGTCGATCGCTATGGCTAAAGCCTGGTCAAATAAACTTGGGTATTTGGTTTGCTTATTCATAAACTCATTATGTACCTAAAAAAGTACTTATTTCCTCCATGTCTCATTGGGACTGTTTTAACTTTTTCTGACATTTGAATGAATTTTTAGACATTTATAGCTAAGTCTAGCCCTGTTTTTGAGGCAGATGAGACTGAGAAATGCTTCGCTTCGATTTGTTAGTTAATTTTTCTAGTCAATAAGGTAAGATTTAGCCAATATTTCTGAGCTTAAGATTTTCAATATCTAATTGAAATATGAAATTAATTATTCATTTTATTTGCAGCCCTGATCCAAGAATTGGTTATGGGGTCTGTGCATTAAACTTCAAAAAGGAATTAGAATTAATATTACCTAATAATCTTTTTCAAGTCATTGTTTCTGATCCCAGGGATAATGTTAAATTTAGCAAAACATGTGAGCAGCTTAATTTAAATAGAAATAAATTTAATTTTATCAATATACATCTAACACATGGTTTAGATAGACAATTATTAGAAATTGAGCTCCCTGGCTATAAAGTTATATATACTATGTTTGAGACAGAAGTTTTACCTTTAGGAGTTAAAGAGATTTTAAATGAATATGACTTAGTTCTTACTCCTTCAAAATGGGGCGCTGAAATTTTATGTTCGGAAATAGCACAAGAAAAAGTAGAAGTTGTCCCCCTCGGTGTAGACCCAATAATATTTCATTCATGGAACTCAAAATTACCAATGAAAGAAGGAGATCCATTTATTTTTGTGGCAGTTGGAAAATATGAAGCTCGAAAAAGTTATAAGGAAATTATCGAAGCATTTGAATTAAGTTTTTCAAAAGATTCAAATTATAGATTGCTATTAAAGCTAGATAACCTGTTTTTATCTAATGCACTTGAACAAGCTTCTGAGTTGATAAAATCTGATCGCAGACACCAAATAGAAATAGTAAAGAGTGAACCCGCCGGGAGTTATCTTAAAGTTGAATTGATGGCACAATTTTATAGATCTGCTAATTGTTTTTTATTTCCAAGTAAGGGCGAAGGTTGGGGACTTCCACTTATTGAGGCAATTTCTTGTGGCATCCCTTATATCGCTACTAACTATAGTGGACAAACAGAATACTTAAAGTACTGCAATCAATTATACTCTGACCTTAAATTTAAAAAAGAATTAATAGAGGATAAATTGTTCCTTAAGTACAATAAATACAAAGAAGATATTATTGTTAAATGGGCAAAACCGGATATCAAGGATTTAGCAAGTAAAATGATACTAATTGTTGATAATTGGAAGCTTGTTAAGGAGCAAGCTTTGCTAAATGCTGAAATAATTCATAATAACTTTTCTTGGAGATCTTCTTCTGAAAAATTAATAAATGTAATTTTAAAAAAACTTATTTGACAAAATTTAGAAATTAAATTTATTTAGTAAATATCTAAATCTTTGACTAAAAATACTTCTCACAACATCTTGAGACATGTTGATATATTGATTTCCATTGCCAAAACACCATCTCTAATTCCCACAACACAATTTCTAAAAAATGATTACTCTTGAGAAGTGTTTTTAGAACCCATATTTAAACTTCTTAAACAGAGAGCTTGGTCAAGCTTTGTTTATATTTCAATAAAATTGATCGAACAGTTGGATTCTTTAAAGTATTGATTGGTGCTTTAAAAACTATATTAATTACATGAAGGGATAGGAATTTCCGCAAGTCCTGCTCCTGATCCAGTCGTTTGAGCAAGAGTTGCATCATTCCAATTGTTTTGTTAATGATTTTTATTTCTAACTATTATAAAAATAATAGTTCTTCTTTTTTAATGGATAGGGAAACCCTTCTAAGACTTGCTACCCCAGCATCAATTTTTGCTCTTGCTTTAAGCATTGGAACACTACCAATGACAGTAAGTGCATATGATCAAACAATAAAAATTAGTGGTTCAGTAGAAATAGAAGGTGATGACTCACGTTTTCATGCTCCAATAAACATCAATTGTGTTAGTGGTTGTATCTCTAGAGAAAAACCATCTCCATATAGGTTTAGATAATAGAAACAGAATTATTTGATAATCCTGAGGAGATAGCTTTATATAAATTCATCTTTAATTTTTAATGTTTTATCCATAGAACTAGATAGTTAAAATCTGGAAAGACATATGTTGAGAAATTTGCTTAAGCACGTTTTAATAACATTAGCTTGAATTGATACTGCTAACTTCTTTTACCGAGGCATGGAAAAGAGCTTTTGATTTCAAGGGTTCAACTTCACGAAGAAAATTCTGGTACTATGTTCTGAGCTCTAATTTATTTATTTATTTATCTTTTATTAATAGAGATCTTTTCAGATTCTAATTCTTTATCAATGATATTATTAATAATAAAGCCACTATATAAAAGTAAAATAGAGAGGAGTAAAAAAATTAAGTTTGGCGTATGAAAAATCACTTTATCAGCTTCCATCCAAGAAGGAAGCTGATTACCAAGATAGCTATATAAACGACTTGAATTAGGATTGTTTTCTAAATTATAAAGATGTAAAGAGTCAATTGTAAATAGCTTATAAATATGTATTGCTATAGCTATAGATATACTACTTATAAGTATTAGTAATTTCTTATTTATTAGGCCAATCCATATTAGAAAATATCCAGCATAAAGCATAAAAATAATTCCTCCAGTCCACCCAAATCTTCCAATAAGAGAATATCCTCCATACCAAGCCGGATGAATACTATTTATAAAGATCGATGATAAGGAAACTAATGCAATTGTTAAACAAATTATCTTATTTTTTTTATATAATAATCCAATAGAAATCAAACCTAAAAGATTTATCGGATTTTGTAAGAAAATACCTTGTTCTTGATCAAATAATAATCCAAAGAAAACAGTTATAGCCTTCCATGAGAACTCAATATTATTACCATACTTAGTCCATTGATTGTATGGACCTGTGATATTGCCAAATGCATAATGATTATACCAAAATAAAAGTAGAAAGGAAAGAATTGTAGGAATAGATAAATATAATAATCTTTTTTTATTTTTATTGTATCTGATAAGAATAAATACCATAAAAGTTAAAAGTATTATTAATGTCGTCAAATACTTAATATGAAGCCAAGGTAAAAAGGAAATACTAATAAAAGTAAACCAATCAATATTTATTTTTGATAGATCTTTCTTTCTTTCTAAAACAATCCAATATATACCAATTAATGAAATAGAGGCTGCTGGTAATTCAGGATAAATTTGATTTGAGGCGAAAATTAATGGGTTTGAAATCGCTAAAGGTATTGTTGCTAAAAATCTAATATTTTCATTAGGACAAAGTAAAGATAGAATATTCCAAATAGAAAAAATAATAAATCCACCATTCAATATCATAAAAGCCTTGCAGCCTTGAACTCCAGAAATTTTAAAAGGAATTGCTAATAGCAATGGGAGACCAATATTGTGTACATTAAATAAACCATTAGGCCCCATTACTGCATGTGTATTATCTGGTTGTGGAATTGAGTTTTTATTAGCAGAATTCAAACCAGGTGCATATATTTCTCGGGTAATAAATTCTTCTTGATATGGTTTAGTTTGTTCAAAAGAATGATACTTAGAAATCCCATTGGCTATTACTAAATAATGCGGCTCATCCCCTGTCACATTATTATAGTTTTTAGACTGCCAGATTGAATATGTGCTAACTGAGAAAATTAGATATAAGCTTATTAGAATAAAAAAATACTTATTTATTTTTATATATTTTATAAATTTAAGGCCTTTCATATTATAAAAAAGGTTATATAATTTTATTGTGTTATTCTATACCTAATATATGTATCATTTACTATTTTAATGGAATATATTAAATTTGGTTATCAGTTAAATGAGATTGTTTGAAAAAGTTTCCCCCTTGATAACCAGTTGCATACATTTGTATTGCAACAGAAATTAAAGTGTAACCAATTCTAAGAAATTTTGTTGTGAATTAGATTTTCTTCCCTTGGATCTAACTGAATGAAAAAACGAGCCAGTCCTTTTCAAGGATCTTTATTTTTATAGAAAAATAGATATAATAGATAAAAAAATATTAATGGATAAAAAAAGGTCTCAGTTAAACATTCAGATCGACCCAGAGCTTTTGATTGAGTTGAAGACTGAGGCTATCAAGAATGGTAAAACACTATCAGGTTTTGTAACTGAGCTGCTGGAGCAATCACCTAATAAAGGGTCGGAAGAAATTCTTGAACAAAGACTTTTGAGAGTAGAAAAAGAGATTAAGTTAATAAAGAATATCTCTTTAGAGAGGGCAGTACAGGACAATACTCCTAAAACTATTTTCTCTGATAGTGGAGCTAAGATCTATGGTGAGGTTGCTAAAGAATTGTTTGAGTTTTACCGGAAAGAGAAGAAGCTAACTTTGAAAGCTGCCTTTGCAGAATTGTCTAGATGTCTTGAGAATTATGATAGTCAACCCGAATTAGTATTTAACTTACTTTCGGGTGATCATGAATTATCAGGTAAGGAAATGACAGATGCCTATAGAAATGGATCCTGTGGAATGAGAAGCGCTCTCTCTGATTGGACCCAAAGCTCTTTAGAACCATTGAACGAAGCCTTTCTTAATGCAGTTGAGCCTAAAAATCTTGTATGAGTACGTCTTATAATCATTTAAACTTTTTACTTTTCAAATTCTAGCCAATGATTTAATGATAGCGAGGAGTTGATTATTCCATGGTTTATATATAACTACTGTTTTGTGTTAATCTTGACTACCTAGCCTAGAAGAAGATTTTTTTATCACTATTAATAGAGAAATAATAAGAGTTCTTTTGGATGAAAACTGCAACTAAAGTAGTAGATCCAAAAATAAGCTCCTTATTCACTTTTAAAAGAGATAAACAATTAGCAGTCGCAGCAC
The DNA here is from genome assembly GCF_003208055.1 of Prochlorococcus marinus XMU1408. NCBI lineage: Bacteria > Bacillati > Cyanobacteriota > Cyanophyceae > Synechococcales > Prochlorococcaceae > Prochlorococcus > Prochlorococcus marinus. Next base: position 17,858 of record NZ_QJUE01000005.1, on the reverse strand, counting down.
CTACTCCCAGGTCAATAACAGAATTATGTAATTTCATATCTCATTTCTCGATCCACTTAGAATGACCTGCATATTTTTCATAGATGTGTGCATTTCCTTTTTCAACTAGCTCTTCTTGAATATTTATAGCTCTTTTGGATAATTCAGCGACTTTTTATCGGGATATGTCTTTAGTTATCTGCTTAATGGTTACTGTCTAACCAGAAACAAAATTATTGAAATACTATTTTGCTGTTTTAGCTCGGATTGGATCAGCCCTTTTACCTCATAATTGCATTGAAGCAGAAAGTGGTTAAAGTATAGTCAATCTAGATATTATATGAACAAAAGAGCTGAAATTAAATTAATTTTGCTAACCCTATTATTTGCAACTCCCATGGCAGGGCTAGCAAATATGAATAAACATTCATTGTTTGAGGCCAAAATATCCAATCAGAATCAGAAATCAGCTACTACTTTGATTTCTGAAGAAAAATTAATTAAAGAATTACATGATCAAGGTGCAATTAGCACTAAAAATGCCAATGAATACCTCAAAGAAAATAAAAGATTAAATCTCATTAGTCCTGATCTTAATAATAATATATCACCTCTTAAAGAGTTAAAGAAAGAAGGTATGTTTGAAATTGCTATAGAAGAAGTAGGATCAAGCTTTAATATTGATTTTTTAGATAAAGGAAAAATTAGTAATTATAAAATTAGTAAATTCAAAAACGGATGGAAAATATTTATTTCTTTTAATGATAACTATCTAATTAATTTATCTAATTTAAATAAGCCTAGAAAATATATATCTAAACTTGAAGTTGAAAAAATTAATAATAAGTCATATACATTTAAAATTTATAAGAATAGAAGATATAAACTTAGTAAGCCAACTATTGGAGATAAGAAAGATCCTAAAATTGAAATTAAGGCTACTAAGTTAAGGAAAGAAAGTAAACTTTTGGTTGACTCACCACTGTCATATGTATCTAATACTAAATCAGGAAATAATTCAGTAAAGAAAGCCATAGCGCCTCCTCTCGGTAATATTGCTACAGGAAGTGTCGTTTTGCAAAACAGAGGTTTTATAAATTTAAATGGACCTAATATATCTTTAACACTTAATAATATGCCGGCTAAAGATGCACTTTTAAAGTTAGCGAAAATGGCAGGTTATGGTTTTATATTAGCTAATGATAACAGCCAAAATGAGAGTGGTAAAAATTCCTTTAATTCTAAATCTATAAATAACCTTGATCAAGGGCCAAAAGTTACTTTATCTTTTGTTGACGAGAATTATTCTATCGCTTTTAACAGTATTCTATTAGCTTCAGGCTTGCAGGCTAAATTAACGGATGATTTGATAATTGTAGGTGAAAATGTTTTGGGTAAAACCTTTGGTCCACAGTTATCAAAGGTTTATAGAATGAATCAAGCCTCTGCATCATCAGCTGCAGATTTTTTGGCAAGTTTAGGAGCCAAAATAAGTAAAGTTATTATTGCTTCAGCGACATCCTCTGATTCCGTTACTAATAGTGGTACTACATCAAATAGCCCTAATACTACTACTCTTATTGACAGCTATTCCGCAACAACTGGACCTTTAAAAGGTTTAACTGGAACAACAGATTCAAGACTTCAGACATTGACATTAGTAGGTTCTCCGGAATTGATACTAATTGCTGAAAAATATCTAAAACAACTTGATTTACGGCAAAGGCAGGTAGCACTTTCTGTCAAAATACTTGATGTTGAATTATCTAAGAACGAGGCATTAAATAATGACTTTGCATTTAGAACCGGAAGTACATTTATAGTTAACGAGCAAGGTAAGTTATTTAGTGCCTTTGGAAATTTTATACCTCCAGCAATAAGTGGGACATTACCATCTATTGTTAAAACAGTTACTAATGGAGTCTCTTCCAATAAGACAGATTCAGATACATCAAGTGATACAACAACTACCAATTCATCTACAGAAAATTCGCTTACAACATCGAAAACTCCAAATCCAGGTAATTCTTATAAACCGAATGAATTATATAGTTTTTTAATGGCAAAAATTCAAGATTCTTCTACTAAAGTTTTAGCTAATCCAACATTAATACTTAGTGAAAATCCTGAAAAAATTGTTGGTGGACAAGCAGTTGTTGCCCAATCAGGAGGAGGAGGCCAAGCAAGCATTGGAAGGCCCTACGCTAATGAGTCATTCGTCACATTAGGTACTGATGTTATTACTGGTTTCCAGGTTAATCAATCAGATAATGGTGCTGTTACCTGTCAAGCAAATTTTTCAACATCAGGTATTACTTTTGGTGCAAGAGTTAACAAAATTGACGATAATGGTTATGTAACATTTTCTCTAAGTCCAAAATTAACTGCAATTTCGGAGATAATTAATATTCCTAACTGTGGACCTGTAAATGTTCTTAGTGTCAGGAGATTAGACACTGGTATGTTGAGAGTACGTGACTCTCAGACATTAATACTAACAGGTGTTTTGTCTGATATTGAAGGAGAGGTTACTTCGAAGATTCCATTGTTAGGAGATATTCCAATAATTGGCAGGGCTTTTAGATCAAAGAGTAATAGCTCAAGAAAAAGCGAACTTGTGATTATGGTTACGCCGCAAATTGTTAATGATTCACAAATTAATACTTCAGGTGTGGGATATTTGCCAAAAGTAAGAGAAACAAAAGAATTAATAGAGGGAAAATAAGTTTTGATTAATTATTCTCATCAAAAATTGGATATTCTTAAGGAGCGAAGGAAGGTAAATAATGTCAAAAAATTTACATATAAGTCTATTAAAAATAATCGTAGGAAAGGATATTTTTTAGGCTTAGTAATTGCAGGACTAAGTTTTATTTCTTGTGGTTTGTTCTCAATACATACATTTAAGAGACATGCATATAAGAAAGTGCTTTTAGTTGATGTTAAAGAATATAATGATTTAAAAAAAACTTATAGCGATATTTTGCAGCAAACAAAAACAATTTATAATACTAACAAAAATATCTCTCAAGGAATAATAGGAATGAAGTCAGGATCAATATTAATGACTGAAATCAAGAATATCTTACCTAAAACTATACAGTTAAAATATATTAATTCAACTAAAGATAAATTTGAATTAACTGGAATATCTACACAACCAAATGCCCTGGATTCTATAAATGCACTTCAAATTAAATTATCTAATTCATTACTTTTTAATAGTAATTCAGTTTTTCTTACAAAAGCATGGGGTGGGAAACAAAAAGATAATAAAACAAATCAATTAGAAGATATCTTAAATTTTAATATGGTTGCTAAGTTCAACTATCCCTCATCAAAGATTATCTTAGAGAAATTTAATAGGCTGGGTTCATTTGGTTTGGTAAGAAGAACTCAATTACTTAAGGATGAGGGCCTTATAAAATGACTAATTTATCTTCTAATCGTACAAAAAATAAATACTTAACACCAGAAAATTCTGTTTTCATTATTCCTATTTTCACAGGTATTTTTACAAGTATTATTTTAATCCTCTCAATTTTTACTCCGTTAATGTATCGATTAAAAGATACTAATTTAGAAATTAAGATACTAGAAGAAAAAATTTCATATATTCCAATTTATAAAAAATATATTAATAAAATATTAGATATTAGAAATATGGCTAAGAAACAACAAGATCGATTAATTAATATAATCTCTGATCCTAATCACCTGAAAACAGTACTCTCTGAAATAAATAAACTATCTTTAGTTAACAATCTTAGCATAGAAGAGATTGAACCGATCCCAATTGTAAGGTATACTCAAAATAAAATAAATACTAAATCAACTAAGTCAAAAAAATCAAAGAAGAAAAAAGTTAAAAAGAAAACAAATTCAAATCTTAGTAAAAATAAAGATGTACTTTTATTGCCTTCATTAGAAAAGCATACTTTTAAGATATCTTTAACTGGTAAATATAATAATATTTTAGTTTTTTTAAAGGAAGTAGAGTTTTTGCAACCTATAGTTTTAACTGAGAATATCAATATTAAATCTATAGGTTCACAAAAAAATAATAATTTATCTAATGAAAATGAATTACTTAAATTATCATTCGATCTATCAACTTATGCACAAAAATAATATGGAGTATATTTATTTTATAACTTATAATTTCGTATAGAGATGTTATTTTTTTATGTAGGATTAGGATTTGCAATGTATACAGCCACATTAGGTATATTTGAAATGTCTTTAGCGATTTCTAAGCAAAGATTTATGAGTAATACTAATATTTTAAATCCACAGGATATCAATACAAAAAAAAATAATGATAAAGTTTTTTTAAGTCTAATTGAATCATTAAAAGATTTTAATTCAAGTTCAGATTTAGATGATCTAGAAATTAATCTGCAAGATGATATATGTTTGGATATTAGTTATAGTATGTTAAATGAGAATGGTAAATACTCATCTATTCTAAATAGCCCCGACTACACTGATATTAGCAGCTATAATCCTGGTATTAAATCTTATAGTACACACTCAAAGTTCATTAATAGTTGCAGTCTTGTAAATAACTTTCATAGAGTAATAATTTCTTATGATAATTCTAATATTGATGAATATTCTTATTATTCCTGTATAATTGATATGGATCCAATTTGTAGATTTGAATTAGTTGATTAACATTTATGGTCGAAGCTATTATTGGTACCATGATCATGGTTATAACAGTCTCATCTTTCCTTTTCTCTATTGAGGCGATAGAGAAGTCATTTAGGAAAGCAGTAAAATATCCACTAACTAATAGTGAGATGGAAATAATTAATGGCGCAGGATTAAATAATGCAGAAAACTTGAGTCTTATAAAAAACGATATTGATAATCTTCCTCAAAAAATTGAACAATAAATTATGAATAGATTATATTCTATTTTATTCAAGGAGATTAGTTCTAATCAAGGTGTTTCTTTAGTAGAAGTATTAATTACAACTTTGTTGTTATCCTTCCTTTTTACTATATTTAGTGGATTTGTTGAAATAGCTGCTCGGTTTACTAGTTCCACGAACATTTCAGATAGTAATAATAACTCTAGAGATGTAATAATAGATCACCATAAATTATATTTAACATTAGATAAATATACAGAGTTTCTCTCTCAACCAGGAATTAGTCTTGATGATATCAACGATATTCTTAACTTTAAATCTAGTAACTTACCAAAAGGGTGTAGTTATTCTCCAAATATTGAATGGAGCTTACCTGTTCCAAGTAACATAATAAAAGGAGATGATTGGCAGCCTTCGAATGCTGGATATGCAATTTGTCTTAAAGGAACATCTCTTAATGAAAGTTCTTTATCTGATTTGGTTCGGCAATCAAATGGTAGTTCTCTAAATGCTCAACCAGGTCTATACTTCTTACTAGCATTACCAACTGATATCTCTATTAACCATTTACCAGTTAGAAGATTATTTTGTCGGCCTAATCCATTCTGTTAGTTTTTCATGGTACAAACACCTTCTTCAAACAATAAAATACTAGGATTAGATATATCTAATATTAAAAAATATTTAACGGATGTTAGAAGAAATATTTCCAAAAGATATCTTTTACTTGAGTTTAATGAAGATTCATTGATATACGGAGAGTTAAGAATTAAAAATGATCAAATTTATGTGAACAAATTAAATTCCATTAATATTGGTGTTGATGCTATAGAACGTGGTACACCTGTAGATACTGATTTGATGTCCTCCTTTATTAAGGAAATAATAGATGAGGAGAATATATGGGCTCATAGAATAGGAATTGTTCTTCCCCCTCAGGCTGCATTTTGTAAGGTAATACATCTACCTTCTAATTTGAATTCAGATCAAGCAAGAGATTTTGTTGTTAATTCAAAATCTGGATTTCAGTTTCCAATACCTTTAAATCAGACAGATTATGATTTAATTCCAATTAATGATTTTAATTCAACTAATAAAGCTAATGTTCAATCATATTTTTTAAGTAGTATCCCTCAAAAATTAATAGATAATATAATAGAAACCCTAAATAAAGCAGATTTAGAATTAAGTTTTTTAGGCCTTAGCTTCTCAGCTTTAGAGAATTTGGCATGTTCATCAATTAATAAATTGCAATCTAATCAAATGATCTTAATAATAGAATTATGTAACGAGTGTAGTCATTTTTATCTTTACAATAAATTCGGACTTGTCCAAGTTAACACAGTAGCAGCAATAAGAGCTTTCCCCAATCCTCAAGAAAATAATATAGATAGTGGAATTTCTATTGAACAGAATATAATTAATAGTGATGAATATTTACCGATAAGTGAACTTGATATAAAAACCTTAATTAAAGAGATTAAACACATTTTATCTAAACTTAATATGACTAATCCCAACTTTAAGATTTTAGAAGTTCTACTCTCTGGTAGAAATAGTAGTTATCCAAATATCGCAAAGCTATTTCAATCAACTTTAGAAATTAAGACTTCTATTTTAAGACCAATTAATAATGAACTAGTCGAAGAAATTGAGACATCTAAACCAATCATTTCTCAGGATTTAGGTAGAATCATAGGAATTGGATTGAATCCATTAATCTCAGATCAACCACAAACTAATAAAGAAAAAAATAATAAAAAAGAATCACTTGATTCGGAATTTATCAAAAATAATAAAGCATATCTTGAATTTCAATCTAGTCAGCCAGAAATAGAAATAATAGATTCAGATTCTTTAATTAAAGACAATAAAAATTTAATTATTGAAGAGCCGATTTCTAGTAGAAATAAATTAGACAAAATTAATGATTTAACTAAGGAAGTAAATCTTAATTTAGAAGAAGAAAATGAAGTAAAGCCAATAGATAATATTAAAAGAAATGAATTAATAGAAGAAAATATCAAAACTAATAAAGAAGATAAAGTGGAAGATGAAACTAAAGAACTAAATTTTAATTTAGAAGAAGAAAATGAAGTAAAGCCAATAGATAATATTAAAAGAAATCAATTAATAGAAGAAAATATCAAAACTAATAAAGAAGATAAAGTGGAAGATGAAACTAAAGAACTAAATTTTAATTTAGAAGAAGAAAATGAAGTAAAGTCAATAGATAATATTAAAAGAAATGAACTAATAGAAGAAAATATCAAAACTAATAAAGAAGACAAAATTGTAGTTGAGAACGAGGTTTCAGATTTAAATTATTTTGAAGATAATGAAGATCAATTAATAAAAAAAGTCAATACAGTAGATGATTTACAAACTAATAATAATGAGAATAAAAACGAGGTTGATTTTGAAATGCCAAATATTTAATTATATTATTGCATTACTTGAATAACCTTGAACATAGGTAAGTATAAGGCAATAACAATCGTTCCTACTATTCCTGCAACAACTATAATAATTAATGGCTCCATCGCTTTTGTTAATGAAGATACAGATGTTTCAACTTCTCTTTTATAAAATGTTGCAAGATTTTGAGACATAAAGCTTAATCTACCTGTTTCTTCCCCAATTTTTATCATAGAAATTACTAGTTTTGGAAAAACCTGATATGTATTAAGTGAAATCGCTAATTCTTGACCTTCTCTGACACTTTTAATCGCAATTAAAAGAGATTTTTTGATTCTATCATTAGAACTTGCTGCGATACATTTTTCTAAAACTTCAACTAAAGGTATTCCTGAATCCAAAAGTGTTGTCATCGTATCGCACATTGAGGCGACTTCTGAACGCAGTATTAATGATCCAAATAATGGAATTTTTAAGATCAAACTGTCAAGATTAAATTTACCTGATTTTGTTTTGTAGTAATTAGAAAATAAAAATAAAAAGACTCCTATGATTATTGGTGATAAGATTAAAAAAGAAGATGATGTAACTAATTCAGATAAATTTAACATGAACTTTGTTAAACTAGGCAATTCAGCATCCATACTGTTAAACATTTGTTCGAATTTAGGCACAATAAATATTAATAATGCTAAACTAACTGTTATTGCTAAAGTTAATATTATTACTGGATAAATTAACGCTCCCTGTATTTGACTTTTTATTTTCGCTCGCTCTTCAATTAATGTAGCTATTCTATCTAGAACTTTGTCAAGAATACCTCCCGCCTCTCCAGCCTCAATAAGACCTATAGTTATATCAGGGAATATTTTTGGATATTTACTTAAACAAATTGAAAGTTCCTCACCAGAGCTTAATCTTGATGCAATTTTGGATTGAATAGTTGCAAAGTTTTTATTTTTGGTGTTTTCTGATAGTAGAATAATTCCCTGCGCAAGAGGAACACCACTTTGTAAAATAACAGCTAATTGTCTGAAAAATATAAGTAAATCTTTCTGCGGAACTTTCAGATTTCTTGAAGAGGAATTTAAAATACTTCTAGTATTATTCTTTTGTGGATATTTTGACAGTTGCTTTGAACTAGAACTGCTATTTCCATAAGAAGGCATAATTAATTATTTTCAGATAAAGCTTTAGGATTTGATGATTTACTTAATCCTTCCTCAAAAGTAATCTCCTGATTATTAATTAATTCCTGCAAACATTGTTCAAGGGTATTCATTCCATCATTACTACCAGTTTGTAACTGAGAATATATTTGACTTACTTTTCTCTCTCTTATAAGGTTTGATATAGCAGAAGTATTTATTAGCAATTCATATGCTAAAGATCTTGTCCCTTTGATATTTTTACATAGTGTTTGAGACATAATTCCAACTAATGAAGTTGATACTTGTAATCTTGCTTGTTCTTGTTGATCTGCAGGGAAAACGTCTACTATCCTCTCTACTGTTTTAGATGCTGAAGATGTGTGTAATGTACCTAATACTAAATGTCCTGTTTCGGCAGCTGTTATAGCTAATTGGATTGTTTCTAAATCTCTCATCTCTCCTATATAAATAATATCAGGATCTTCTCTCAAGGCACCTTTCAATGCGCTACTGAAGCTATGAGTATCCCTTTTTACTTCTCTTTGATGAATAATTGAATTTTTTGTACTGTTAAACTCAAATTCGATTGGGTCTTCAATAGTCAAAATATGTTTATTTTGTGTTTCTAATATACAATTAATAAAGGCAGCTAATGTTGTTGATTTGCCAGATCCAGTAGGACCTGTACAAAGTACTAATCCTCTGTCCTTTTTTGTTAGCTTAATAAACTCACTTGGTAAACCTAAGTCTTTCCAATCTGGAAGATTATCTGGAAGTATTCTTAAAGTTAGGCACCTTTTTTCTCTAGCCATATAAGCATTTATCCTAATTCTTGATAGTCCATTTAAACCAATAGATGTATCTAGGTCTCCTGATTTGTAGTATTCTTTTAGTTTTACCTCTCCTAATAATTCATTTAATAATTGATCCATATCCTCTTTTTGAAGAACTTTATCAATTAATTTAATATCAGAATTAACTCTTAATGCGATTTTAGATCCTTCCTCTAAATGTATATCTGAGGAATTAAATTTGATTGCATATTCTACAATTTTAGTTGAGATAGACATTATAAAAAATAGTGTAAATTAATTAAAGAGAATCTTCATTGCAAATCTTTTTTAATTCAGAAACAGTAGTAAGTTGCTGCTTAATTAAGTTAGCGGCATATTGTTTTAAAGATAACATTCCTTCAGAAATTGCTATTTCCTCTATTTCTTGAGTTGAAAGTTGTTTTTTAATAGCATTACTAATGGGCCTTGTGATTTTTAATAATTCATAAGTGCCAATTCTCCCTTTATATCCAGTTCCATTGCATCTTGAGCAGAGGATGCCCTCTCTTTTCCTCTTCTCTTTCTGCTCTCCTGTTAAAGCTGTAGCTTCTCTAATAGCTAATCCTTTTGGTAAGCCTGTAAATTGTGCTTCAACTTCATTAAGCGGCCTCTCAACACTACACCCAGGGCAAACTTTTCTTAAAAGTCTTTGAGCAAGAATTCCTCTTAAAGACGCTGTAAGTTTATATGGGGGAACATCCATATCTAATAACCTCGTAAGAGAAGTTGACGCACTATTAGCATGTAATGTTGTGAAAACTAAGTGACCCGTTTCAGCTGCATCCATAGAAGATACTGCTGTTTCAGGATCTCTTGTCTCTCCGATTAATATGACATCTGGGTCTTGACGAAGAAATGTCCTCAAAAGATTTGCGAAAGTTTGACCTTTAGCCCTCATGACAGGGAATTGTTGAATATCTCCTCCAAGGTCATATTCAATTGGGTCTTCAGCAGTAACTATATTTAATTCTCCATTATCTTTTTCTCTTAAAGCAGCAGCTAAAGTTGTTGATTTACCAGAACCAGTTGGACCAGAAACTATAACAATACCATTCGCTTGATTAATGATATTTCTAAATTTATTTCTAACTTCTTGATTCTGCATTAAGGCGTCTAAATCTAGGATTCCATTATCAGTATTTAGATATCTCAAAACCATTTTTTCTCCAAATTTCCCTGGGGCTGTCGAACATCTAAATTCTAAAGAGCTCCCTTCGAAAGTTCTTCTTATTTTTCCATCCTGAGAAGCTCTTTTTTCTGCAATATCCATCTTTGCCATATTTTTTAGGCAAGCTGTTAATTTACGTCCTGCATTTTTGGGCATAATTACAAAATTTTCCAAAACTCCATCTCTCCTTAATCGAATTTTTATTTGTTTGTCATGTGGTTCAATATGAATATCAGATGCATTCCTTTGACAAGAGGTTATTAATAAGGTCGCAGCTGCTTTTTGAATTTTATTTCCAAGCATTTCAATAGATAAGTCTAATTCTTCTTCAATAAAGCTTTCTTCTTCACTATCATCAAAATCAAAACCAACTAAATTACTTCCTGCCTGCTCCTCAGATGCATCAAGTAGTGATGAAATTATTTCATCATCAGAGAATTCATAATCCTCAATACCTTCAATATTAACTTTTCTTTCTGCAGATGCTTCATCTAAAAGCTTTTCAATTTCAGCCTGAGATAGTTCAATAAAAATGCAACTATATCCTCTTCCTTTAACTCTTTCTTTAATCCAATTGCCAATGGTACCTAAATAAGAAAAATTTGCTACTGCAATGGTTATTTTTTTATTTTCAGGGGGTAAACTAGGCTCAGTTTTTAATGGTATTACTACATTTTCTCTGCACCATTGAAGAGAAAAAAAATCATCAATTAGTGATCTTATTTGAGTTTTATTATAAGTATTTTTCATTAGTCTTCCCTGCACATGCATGAATTAAAATCCCTACAAACTTTGTGCATTGGTTTCATGCCTTCGAAGCCATATCCACAAAACATTTTAATAAAACTTTTGTGACCTGGATTACACTCGCTTAAACACTCTTCAGGGGTTTTTGTTTTCCCACATGTCGACTCTTTTACATCAGCACAAGGCGATTTGTTAAAGGCACTTTCCTCAGAAAATTGAATTGTGTCGCACATCCAATATTCATTACCACAACTGTCTGGTCCCTCAACGGGAGGGTAGTAACCAATATAACCTCCTAATCTTGCCTCTTCTCGATTTTTTTCACAAACTAGTTCTTCGTTTCTTTTGGCAAGAAGATCTTTTTCAGCAAGACATACATTCATTCCTTCTTCAGATTGCTTTTGTGAACCCTCACAAAAATAGAAAGTTTGAGTTCCACATTCCTCAAAATTTTTGATCCCAGTAGTTTTTAATTCCTTTTGACTCATTATTTTATTGTTACATATTTTCCCAAGCTTTCTTTCTTGAGCTTCATCTACGGCTTTCTGATTAGAAACAATTTCACCTTCAAAAGCATATGTTTCTTTTGAGCAACTTGGTGGATCTGTATTTATGTCCCAACGATTAAAAGGACTTAAACCACTTCCTCCATTTGGAGGTGTATCCCTAAGCCAGGTATTAAATTCATCTTTGCAATTTTTTCTGTCCTCTGCTAATTGAGCAGCATCAGCAAGTGCTTGTAATTGTTCTTCAGTTGCACCGCAGTTTTTACCTCCCCATCGATAACATCTTGATTGAGCTGATTGTGTATCTGGTAAGGTTGCGATTTTAGTTGCATTTCCATCTATAGTTATTTGATATCCCATTTCAAATCTAACTTTATCTTCACTATTCTTTGGTGTTATTAAAAAATTTGCGCAGGTATTATTAGACTCTTTTATTTCATAATTAATAGGCTCTAAACGTTGATTGTCTATAACGTTATCAGATGGACTAATAGTATTAGGGTCTTTCCCAGTTCTAGATTCTTGGAGACAATCAACTAGTGAATTGTTTAATACTGTTATCGCTTCATCGATATGAGAATGTTTCATCCACTTATTAACATTTGATATTGTTAAACCACCCAGGATTCCTAAAACTGCTACAACTACTGAGAGTTCAACCAAAGTATAGCCTCCCTCATAATTCATGAGAACGAGGCTTTCCTTACGATGGTTTTTCAAAATCTTAAAGAAAATTTTAGTGCTAGCTTTTATTTACCAAACACCGTCAATGCAACCAGCTAATTCATAAACTTCATCATCGAGCCCGTCCGTCATGTCGCAAGTCTTTCCACCGTCAACCCCAGGGGTCCAAGTATAAGTTGCATATTTTGACTCGTCTGACGATTCCGCCACAAGGTCCTCTTCCTCTGAACAATCAGTATCTGAAGTACCCCACAAGACGCTGTCGTAACCATTTAATGTAACTGCTGCAAATGTAGGGTCTTCCTCGGCATTCGCATATCTCACCGCACATTCTTTGGCTATTGTTGCAATTGTAGATTTTGCTGCCGCATTACGAGCTTTAGTAGTCATTGAAGTAAAGCTTGGTATTGCAATAGCTGATAAAACCGCCAAAACGGCAACAACAACAACAAGCTCAATCAATGAAAAACCTTCGTCTCCAGGCTTAAGGCTAAGAGTCTTTCTTATTTTTGGGCTTGAAAGAAATGATTGAAAAGTAAGCATGAATTAAATCTTTCTATAAGGATATAAAAACTACATTAACTATTTCTATAGATTTAGACAAGTAAAAATTTATTATCTTATGATTTTTATATCGTAGTTCCTTTCTGGCATTAGTTTTAATATTGATTCTGAGTTTTTAAAACTAAGCTTTAATAATTGACTACTCTTATTTAAGTCACTAACTAACCAGCCATTAGGTAGCAATTTAGTTGTTTTTCCTCCAATATCTCCTTTTTTAATTGTTCCCGATTCATTATTAAATGATACAAAAGCACTTATACTTTTTCCTGTAGAGATGAAGCCAAGAAACTTAAATGATTTTGGAATTCTAGGTTTTACAGACTGGCGACTAGGAGGAAGAAATGGATCGTTCCTTCCAGTAGGAATAGATTTTATAAACGTATTAGAGCTTTTAAGCTCTTTTAGACCTGACTCTTCAATCATTGAAGGAATATCCGAAAAGTCTTTTGGAAAAGTTGGAGCTTTAATTATCTCTGAAGTTTTATTTGACTTAATGCTGCATCCAGTGATTGCAATAAGACTCAAACTCAAACAAAATCCTTTGTAATTTTTGTTATGGAACAATTTATGAAAGATTAATCTTTTTTACCTTACTAATTTAACACAACTAAAAGTCTATTAACAACAGACAAAGATAATATTAGAAAATCATATTATTCTCCACCAGAAAATATTATTTAGATAGTGGTACCAGAATGGATCCCCCAATAGCCATACTAAAAAGATTGAGAGACATATAAAAGGGCCAAAAGGAATATATTGACCTCTTTTTATTGATTTAAAAATTAGGCCAATTAATGAAAATGTTCCTGCCAAAAGGAAGGACAATACGATACTAATCTCTAATCCAGAAAAGCCTAGCCATGCTCCACTCATTGCGAATAATTTCACATCCCCCATTCCTAGCGCAGGCTTTCCAATAATGATTTTGATGAAATATGCTAACAAAGAGAAACAAATTAGACCAACTAAATAAGCTTTTATATTCTCAATAATTAATAATGAATTTTTATGAATAGCGGAGGTAAAAATAATTCCTAAAAAAGAACCAGTAATTGTTAAAACGTTGGGAAGTATCATATGCTCAATATCGATAAAGGTAAGAGATAAAAGATAAGAAATTAAAACCCAGCCTGAGATTATTGTAATTAATATTGAATTATTATTATTATTTATGTAATTAGAATCTACTGCAATAATCAAGAAAAAGATTGAAGTTAAGGTTTCAACAATCGAGTATCTATAGCTTATGGGCTGCCCACAATATCTACATTTTCCTTTTAATATAAGCCAACTTATAACAGGAATTAAATCAAAAACCATCAAATTTTTCTTGCAAGAAGGACAATGACTTCTTGGAAAAGCTATAGATTTTTTATTTGGGATTCTACTAATTACTACATTTAAAAAACTACCTATAGATAACCCTAGGATAGATGTCAAAAGTAAATAAAAGTAAGTTTCATATCCCATAAAATTAATTTGTGAAAAAATTTTAATCGATAATTATAGTCTAATCCGTTAGAGTCAGAATCTTATATCAATTTTTAATCCATGTAATATTTTCCGATATCTTGTTTAGTTGACTTTTATATTGAATTTAAATAGCTTTTCTTTAAATAATCAATGAAATCACGTGCTTTATTTCGGAAAATATTATATGTATAGAGATAGGTAGAATAATTAATAATGGTATCATAGCTGTTAGCCATAGATATATAAAACGCTTTTCTTTTTGGTAGAAAGAATTGAAAATCAAAATTAATATGGATAAATTAATAATAATATTAAATAAGCCACCTGCAATTAATTCTTTATTAGTTATCCCAAACTTAGAAGATAATATATGTTGTAAGACAATAAATAAATAAGTTGAAAAAATGGATTGCCATGAGTCTAAAATTTTAAAGCCTAAAATGCTTTTCATAGGGATCAAGTACAGTGATAAAAATAAATAAAAAAATAAAAGAGAAATGTTCTACTATTTCTCTAACGACTTTTTATAATCGTGTTAGATCGATTGAACTCTTCACAAGGTTATACAATCAAATATCTAATCTAGCTTAGATAGAAAGTTATAAGCTTTCATCTATCTTTACTTAATTTAGACTTTTTCCAGCTTCGAACTTTATTCTTGTGCTCTATTAGAGATCAAGCTGTGACTCTCACTTTTTATCGATTTTTAATACTCATGTTAATGAGTTTTATTTAAGTCTATAAAAGGTTATAGCTAGGCTTTTTAACATTCATATAAGCTCCTTGTTCTGAATTCACTCTCTGAGCTTTTATTTTGTAACTTTTCTCATAGTCTCAATTGATAAGATCCTAAAAATGTAAAACTGTTTCGTGCTAATAAAATAGTAATTGAAGAAAGAATTTTTCGTAGTTAAAGGGATAAAATAAATTTTTTATACTTCGGATAAGAGAGAGATGCAGGAATCTGAAAATAGTGAGTACCTTGAAATTAATATTAGTGAGCTAAAAATATTTACAGTTCCATTAGCTTCAGGAGAAATTAAAGAAGTTATAACTAACAACATTTCCTCTAAATCTTATAAAGAAAAAATCCTTAATCAGGCATTTATATTTCACTCGCAAGGAAACATTTCTGAAGCTATAAAATCTTATAAAAATTTTATAAGTCAAGGATATAAAGATCCAAGAGTATTTTCTAATTATGGAGATATCTTGAAAAGTCTTGGAAAATTCAAAGAAGCAGAAATCACAACGCGTAATGCAATTGAACTTAGACCTGATTTTGTTGGTGCTCATTATAATCTAGGAAATATATTGAGAGCTCTTGGTAAATTACAAGAAGCAGAAGAATCCATCAGAAAAGCAATTGAACTTAAGCCTGATTTCGTAGAAGCTCATTTACACTTGGCTTATTTATTTCAAGAGAAAGGAGATTATCAAAATTCATCTAATAGATTAAAATATATTTTAAAGCTTAAAAATACTAATACAGATGATAAGCTAATCGTTTTAGGACAATTATATATTAATTCAATTATAGCTGGAAGTTTTGACCTATTTGATCAAATTATTAATTCTACTAAGGCAATATATAATAAGGATAATCCTTTTAATAAAGATAATTTTATTATTAAATTAGGGTTAGAGCTGAAAGAAAATTTTGAATCATCTAATTATTCGACTTTAGCGCATATAGGAGATAGTCATTGTATGTCTTTTTCTCATCAGGTTGGGAAACTAAAATCAGAAAAAAGAAGATTAATACCTATATATATAAGAGGTGCAAAGGCTTGGCATTTTTGTAATAAAGATAATAATATTTGGAAGGCTTCTTTTACTGAACAAATTAAGAATCACATGTATAGTAATGAATTACTAATTTCTTTTGGTGAGATTGATTGTAGAAAAGAAGAAGGCATTCTTCCTTTTTCTATTAAATATAATAAAGATATGTTAGAAGTATGTAAGACAACTATTAATGGATATTTGAATTATATGGAAAACTCCCTTGCTCCAATCTGCTCGAAAAGATATTATTTTGGTGTACCTGCTCCAAGTTTAAAAAACAATATTAATGATGATTTAGATATGAAAAGAATAGAGTTGGTAAAAATATATAATTCTATTCTTAAAAAGGAAGTTCTATCTCGAGGATCTTCTTTTATAGATGTTTATGGATTAACTGTTAATAGAAGTGGCGAGAATAATAGTTTATATATGTGTGATGAAATTCACCTTTCTCCTAAATGCCTTAATATTTTATTAGATAAATATTTATTTGAATCCTGAATCAGCCGTATTTGGTTTTTTAAAGACTATTTATTAGGGTCTAAGCAAAAAATGAAGATTATATTTGTAAATAATTAATTTATTTTACTATTAATTCAGTTAATAGTAAAATAAATTTTAGTAAAAAGTAGTAATGAAAAAGATGAAGGAAGCTGATAAAAAAGAGAATATCAAGAAGCAACTAACTAAGGTCAAGACATATCCAGTCCCATACCCTAAAGAAAATATTTCTATATCTACAAATAATTCTTCTTTAAACTCTAAAGAAGAATTAATTAATCAAGCATTTAAGTTTCATTCACAAGGAAACATACCAGAAGCAATTAAACATTATAAATATGTAATTGATCAGGGCTTTACTGATCCAAGAGTATTTACTAATTATGGAGTCATCTTACAAAATATAGGACAACTAAAAAGAGCCGAAGTATATCATCGTAAAGCTATTGAACTTAAGCCAGACTCTGCAATAGCTCATTCAAACTTAGGAAATACTTTAAAAGATCTTGGTCAATTAAAAGACGCAGAAATGTCCCAGCGAAAAGCTATTGAACTTAAACCTGGTATTTCTGAAGTTCATTTAAATTTAGGAAGTATATTAAAAGATCTAGGTAAGTTAAAAGAAGCCGAAATATCTTTTAGAAAGTCAATTGAACTTAAACCTGATTTTGCAGAGGCTTATTCCAATTTAGGGAATATTTTAAGAGATCTCGGACAATGGGAGGAAGCGGAAATATCGACACTAAAGGCCTTAGATCTGAGGCCTAATTTTGCAGAGGCTTTGTTCAATCTTTCATTAATGGAACTAACAAGAGGAGATTATCAAATAGGTTTGGAACACTATGAATTTAGACATAAAAAAAAGAATCCACCATTGCTTTACTTCACTCCAAAACTAGAAAAACTAAATGTTAGAGAATTTATAGAGGGAGTTAAACTTTTAGTTATTAGTGAACAAGGATTAGGCGATACTCTTCAATATATGAGATATATTCCTTATCTCCGAAATCAAGGTATAGACATTTCTTTTTGTCCACAAATCAAATTACATTCATTAATTAAGGCATCAGGTATTGATCAGAATCCTTTAACTTCAGACCAAGCCAAGAATATTACAGAAGGTCCAAAGTTATTCTCTCTATGTTTAAAGGTAATCCATAAAA